>NZ_JBHUWC010000168.1:0-8997 GCF_042670225.1 Isoptericola sp. NPDC057191
ACGCGCCGGGGCCCGGTCACGGGCTCACCCCCCCCCGTGGGCCAGGTGCCGGGCCCCCCCCCGCGGCCCGGGCCGTGGGCCCGGGCCGCCGTCGTCGTGCTTGGTGCAGTGCGTCAGACCGCCGGCGGGGCGCTGGGGACGCCGTAGGGCGCGGGCGCGGCCTGCACGCCCTTCGGGTCCGGGCCGAAGCGGTTCGGGCCCATGGTCCCGGGCTGCGCGTACAGCACGATCATGATGATCCCGCCGACGAACGGGATGAGACCCAGGAACCAGAAGAACCCGGACTTGTCCTGGTCGTGCAGGCGGCGCACCGAGACGGCCAGCGTCGGCAGCAGGACCGCCAGGTACACGAGCGAGAACAGGGACGTCGCGACGGTGAACCCCGCGCCCATCCTCGCCGTGTCGGGGTCCACCGAGGTGGCGGCAACGACGCCGAGCACGATGCTCGCCACGACGCCGATGATGGCGAGGAACAGGTACCAGAACCAGAACTCCGAGCGGCGCGCGCGGCCGGTGAACGTGGCGTACTGCGAGAAGACGGACTTGATCGCGTCCGGGAACGACATGGCGGCCTCACTGGGTCGTCGGCGGGGGCGTCCGTATGCCGGCGCTCGCGGAGTGCGTGCTGGCCCCCGGTGGCCCCGCGAGCGTAGGGGGCGCACGCACGGCGCGTCCAGGGTTTGTCCACGTCTCATCCACATACTCGGTGGGGAGAACTCCCCGTCGAGCCCCCACGGTGCGCTCCCGGCGCCCGTATGCTCCCTGGGTGCCGACCCCCGCGCCGCCGCCGCGCGGCCCCCTGGACCGCGTCCCGGCACCCGTCCTGTTCGTGGTCTCGGGGCTCACCCTCTACGCCGGCGCGGCCGTCGCGGTGGGGCTCTTCGGGCGCCTCGGCGCCCCCGCCGTGGGCTGGTGGCGCATCGTGCTGGCCGCGGTGGTCCTGGTGGCCTGGCGGCGCCCGTGGCGGCGGCGCTGGTCGCGCCGCGACCTCGTCGCGGCGGTGCTGTTCGGCGTCGTGCTCGCGGCGATGAACGTGGTCTTCTACGTCGCGGTGGACCACCTCCCGCTCGGCGTCGCGGTCGCGATCGAGTTCCTCGGCCCCGTCGCGGTCGCCGCGATCACCGGCCGGGGCTGGCAGGAGCGCGCCGCGATCGCCGTGGCGGCGGGAGGCGTGCTGCTGCTCGCGGGCGTCACGCTCGGGTCGGGGATCCCGCGGGAGGACGCCGTCGTCGGCCTCGGCGCGGTGCTCGCGGCAGCCGCCTGCTGGGCGGGATACATCGTGCTGGGCAAGCGCGTCGCCGGCGCGGGAGCGGGGATCGACGGCCTCGCGGTCGGCATGGTGGCCGGTGCGCTGGCGTTCGCCCCGTTCTTCGTGTCGTCGGCGCCGGAGGTCCTGACCGACGTCCCCCTGCTGCTCTTCCTGCTCGTCGTGGCGGTGTGCTCGTCGGTCGTGCCCTACGTGCTCGACCAGGTGGTGCTGCGGCGCGTCGGCACCGCGACCTTCTCCGTCATGCTGGCGCTGCTGCCCGCCACCGCTGTCCTCGTCGGTGCCGTGGTCCTGCGGCAGATCCCCACCTGGCCCGAGCTGGTGGGGCTCGCCCTCGTCTCCGGCGCCATCGTCATGACCGCGCGCGGCTGACGGCGCGCCCCCGGCGCCCTACAGGTACTGGCCGGGGGAAGGGCGACGGTCGTCGCCGGGTCCGGTCGGGCCGTCCCCGGGGCCGGCCGACCCGCCCGGGCCGAACGGCGTCGGGTGAGCGCCCGGCGGCAGGGCCCGGCGCATCTGGGAGAGCTGCGCCTGCGCAGCCATCTGCTGCGCCACGAGCGCCGTCTGGATGCCGTGGAAGAGGCCCTCGAGCCAGCCGACCAGCTGCGCCTGCGCCACCCGCAGCTCGGCGTCCGACGGGACGCTGTCGTCGGAGAACGGCAGCGTGATGCGGTGCAGCTCCTCGACGAGGTCGGGGGAGAGCCCGTCCTCCAGCTCCGTGAGGGAGCGCTCGTGGATCTCGGCCAGGCGGGTCCGGGCCGCGTCGTCGAGGGGAGCGTCGCGCACCTCGTCCAGCAGCCGCTTGATCATGCCGCCGATGCGCATCACCTTGGCCGGTTCCTCGATGCGGGACGACTCCTCGACCTCGGCGCCCTCCGGGGCGTCCGCGTCGTCGGCGTCGGGAGCGGTGGGCTCCCCGTCGGGGGTGACCACCCGCGGGAGGTCGGCGTCGGACGGGGCTCGGGTGGCGTCGTCGCTCGCGGTCATGCTCCCCAGTGTGGCCCACCCGGCCGACACGGGCCGGTCAGGGGACGAGCAGGACCTTGCCGAAGGGCTCCCCGGACTCGAGCAGCTCGTGCGCCCGTGCGGCGTCCGCCAGCGGCAGCCGGGCGTGCACGACGGGACGCACGCGGCCGTCGGCGACCAGCGGCCACACGCGCTCGCAGACGGTGGCGACCAGCGCGGCCTTCTCGTCGGCCGACCGGGAGCGGAGCGTCGTGCCGGTCACCCAGGCGCGCTTCGCCATGAGGGCCGACAGGTCCAGCTCGCCGTGGCGGCCCTGCTGCAGGCCGATGACGACCAGGCGGCCACCCGGCGCCAACGCCCGGACGTTGTCCGCGAGGCCGCCGCCGCCGAGCACGTCGAGCACGACGTCGGCCCCCCGCCCGCCGGTGGCCTCGCGCACGGCGGTGACGACGTCCTGCGACCGGTGGTCGACGCCGACCGTCGCGCCGAGGGCGACGCAGCGGGCCACCCGCTCGGCGCCGCCGGCGGTCGCGACGACGCGCGCCCCCAGGGCCGCCGCGAGCTGGACCGCGACGCTGCCGACGCCACCCGACCCGCCCTGCACCAGGACGGTCTCGCCGGCGTGCAGGTGACCGGTGTCCACGAGGTTCGTCCACGCGGTGCACACGGCCTCGGGGAGGCCCGCGGCGTCGACGAGGTCGACGCCGTCGGGGACGGGCAGCAGCTGGCCGGCGCGCACCACGACCTGCTCCGCATAGCCCCCGCCCTCGAGCAGCGCGACGACGCGGTCGCCGGGCGCCCAGCCGGTCACACCGGGGCCGAGCGCGCGGACCGTACCCGAGATCTCGAGGCCCGGCCACTCGGGAGCGCCGGGCGGCGGGGGGTAGTTTCCGGCGCGTTGGAGCAGGTCAGCGCGGTTGACGCCCGCCGCAGCGACGTCGACCAGGACCTCACCCGGGCCCGGTTTGTCCAGGTTGACGAGGGATAGGGTGAGTTTCCCTGGACCGCCAGGTGCCGATATCGTGACCGCTCGCACACCGATGGAGCCTACTCGCGCACCTGGAGCCCAGCCGGGCACGCGGAGCGGTGCCGGACGTGATGGCACCCATCCGAGGCATGGACGACGACGGTCGCCCGCACTCGACGAACAGTGTTGGAGAGGGTTCAGATGCTCCGCAGGTTGGGCGTTCGCGGGAAGATTCTCGCGACACTCGCCGTGCCGATCTTCGTCCTGGCGTTGACGGCGGGCTGGATCACCTGGCAGTCGCTGCAGGAGAACCGCAGCGCCGAGCAGACGGCGGCGCTGATGGCCTCGCTCGAGCTGCAGGACGTGGCGGGCTCCGCCGTGGCGGCCGAGCGCGCGACGAACATCGCGGCCGAGATGGGGATCCCGGGTGCCAAGAAGGCGCTCGTGAAGGCCCAGGAGGACACCGACCGGGCCCTCGACGCCCGCGACGAGGCGCTCGAGGTCCTCGACGTCAGCGCGCTGCCGACGAACGTCCAGGACGCCGTGGCGCGCACGCTGCGCGACCGGACCGTGCTCGACGAGCTCCAGCGCAAGGTCATCTCCGGCCAGCTCACGGAGGCGCGCGCCACGGAGCAGTACACGGCGCTCAGCGAGAACGCGATGGACGTGCCGCGCTCGGTGGCCCAGAGCGGCACCGACGCCGGCCTGACCCGGCACATCAACGCCTACACGGCCCTCGACGAGGCGATGCTCGCCAACACGCTGGAGCGTCCCGTCGCCGGCGCCGTGCTGGCGTCGCTCCAGGCGGGCGAGCCGCCGGCCGCCGACCTCAACGGCCGCATGGTCACCACCCTGCAGCAGACCGACGCCCTGCGCACCGACGCCCAGGAGCAGCTCGAGCAGATCCCCGGCGGGTACGAGGTGCCCGCCTACGCGAACGACCTGTCCCAGCTCCGGCTCCAGCTGCGCTACCTGAACCTCTCCGGTCTCGACACCGAGGCGGCCGGGCAGTGGAACAAGCTCTCCCAGGGCTGGGTCGCGCAGACGCAGCCGGTGCGCGACGAGGTCCGGGACGCGACCGTCGCGTACTCGGACGACCTCGCGGACGACGCGCAGACGGCCGCCCTGCTGACCGGGGCGGCGGCGTTCGGCGTCGTGCTCGTGTCGTTCCTCCTCGCGCTGCTCATCGCCCGCCGCATCGTGCAGCCGCTGGCCCGCCTCACCTCCGCGACGGCGGACGTGCGCGACCGCCTGCCGCGCATGGTCGAGCAGATGGCCGTCCCCGGCCAGGGCCCGTCGATCGACCTCGTCCAGGTCCCCGTGGAGTCCAGCGACGAGATCGGCCGCCTCGCGGCGGCGTTCAACGAGGTCAACGAGACGACGATGGTCGTCGCGCGCGAGCAGGCGGCCCTCCGTGGCTCCATCGCCGAGATGTTCGTCAACGTGGCCCGGCGCGACCAGGTGCTGCTCAACCGGCAGCTGTCCTTCCTCGACGAGCTGGAGCGGTCCGAGGAGGACCCGACCACCCTGTCGAACCTGTTCCGCCTCGACCACCTCGCCACCCGGATGCGCCGCAACGCGGAGTCGCTCCTGGTGCTCGCGGGCATCGACTCGGGGCGCCGCGTGCGCAACCCCATGCCCATCTCCGACGTCGTCCGCACGGCGTCCTCCGAGATCGAGCTGTACGACCGGGTGCGCCTCAACCTGGGCGTCGACCCGCACATGCTCGGCCACAACGCGTTGAGCGCCGCGCACCTGCTGGCGGAGCTCCTCGAGAACGCCACGATGTTCTCCGAGCCGCACACGCCGGTCGAGGTGACGACGGCGCGCGACCAGCGCGGTGTGGTCGTCACGGTCCGTGACCACGGGCTCGGGATGAGCCCGGAGGAGATCGCGGACGCGAACTCGAAGGTCGCGAGCCGGTCCGCGTCGGACGCCGTGGGTGCCCAGCGCCTCGGCCTCTACGTGGTCGGCCGGCTGGCCGACCGCCTCAACGCGCGGGTCGGGTTCAGCGCGGGCGACGGCGGCGTCGGCACCGAGGTGACCGTCCTGTTCCCGGCGGACCTGTTCCTGCCGGACGAGGCGCTGCCGCTGCCCGAGCCCACGGACCCGCTGGAGGCGGCGACGCAGAGCGCGGCCGCCGACCTGAGCGGCCAGTCCCTCGGCACGCTCCAGCCTCCCGCCTCGGCGCCGGTGGCCTCGGTCCCGGCGGCCGCGGCGGAGCCCTCCGCCGCGCCGGCCGTGCCAGCCACGCCGGCCCCGGCGTTCGGCTCGGCGGCCGACGACACCCGCACCACGCCGACCCCCGCGGTCGCGTCCGCCCGGTCCGCGCTCCCCGCGGCGCCCGAGGCGCCCGCCGCCGTGGCCGTCGACCTCGACGCGCTCACCGACGGGACGACGTCGATCGGCATGCCGCGCCGCCGGCGCTCCGACGCCGCGCACGCGGAGACCTCGCCCGGCGTCGACACCGGCCCGATCGTGCTCCCGCCGCTCGCGACGCCGAACCTGCCGAACCTCGTGGACGACACGACGACGGACGCCTGGCGCCCGCCGTCGGCCGTCGAGGCCTCCGCGACCTCGCTGCCGAGCCGGCACCGCGCCGAGCCCGAGCCGGCCGCCGCCGAGCCCGAGGCCGTGTCCGCGCCGGTCCTCGGCGTCGACCAGCGCGCGGGGCTGTTCTCGAGCTTCCGGTCGATGGGGTCGATCGACGCCTCGGAGACCGAGAGCACGCTGCAGCTCGACGCCGTCACCGAGGACCCGGCGGCACTGCCGGGAGAGCTCGCCCCGGTGGCCTACGAGGAGCCGGCGGCGCACGTCGCCGTGCCGCTGCACGAGCCCCAGCCGGAGCCCGAGCCCGTCCCCGCCCCTGCGCCGCAGCCCGTGGCGCACGAGCCGTACCGCCCGGCCACCGAGGTCTCGCCGGTCGTCGCCCTGCCCACGCGCGCGTCCGCCGCCGCCCCGGCGCCGGCGGCACCGATGGCTCCGATGGCTCCAGTGGCTCCGGCCCGCCCCGAGCCGCAGGAGGCCGCACCCGCGGCGTTCGCCGCCCCGGCGACGTCGGCGTTCGAGCCGGTCGTGCGCGAGGTGCCGGAGACCGCTACCTCGGCGTTCGACCCCGTGACGCCCGCGGCAGGTCTGCCGCCGCGTGACGAGCCGGCCCCCGCCCAGGACGCGTTCCAGGAGCTCCCGGCGTTCGAGGACCTGATCTCCGACCTGCCGACGCGCCGCGCGGCGCGCGAGAACGAGGCGGCGCAGGCGGGTCGCCGGCGTGGCCTGTTCGGGCGCAAGCCCTCCTCCGAGGACGCGGCTCCTGTGGCGACGCGGTTCCCCGCGGCGACGGGGACCGCCCCGGAGGCCGCCCGTGCGGAGCCGGCGCCGTTCGAGCCGGCCCCGTTCGAGCCGGCGCCCTACGACGCGTCGCCGTTCGACGCCGCCCCGGCGGCGTACGAGGCGCCGCGCGAGGCCCCCCGGCCGGAGCCGCGCGAGGAGCCGGCGGCGACGTCGTACGGCGGCTCGGTGCTGCCGCTGCGCCCGACGGAGACCGGCGGGAACGACCCGCTGGACCCGCACTTCGTGCCCGACACGGTCGAGGCTCGGTCGGAGTGGATGGCCTCGGCCGTCCTGTACGAGGAGATGTCCACGATGCTGCAGCGCGGCGTCTTCCAGGAAGGGAACGTGACTTCGACGAACGAGGAGCAGACGTACCGCCCGACGACGGTCTCGAGCGTGTCGGGCGGCCTGGCGCGGCGCCAGCGGGCGGGGGAGTCCTCGGCGTCGGCCGAGCGCTTCACGGCCCGGATCGAGCGGGACCCGGAGCAGCTTCGCTCGCGGCTGTCGGCCTTCCAGTCGGCCACCAGCCGCGGTCGTGACGACGCGGGAGCCTTCAGGGCCTCGACGCCGCCCGCCCCCACCGTGAATGATGTCCCTGGATCCGCGCCGCAGCAGCGGTGACCTGCGCCTTCGGCGTACTTGACGAGGAGGAAGCGTGACCCTCAGTACTGAAGCGACCAACTTCGGGTGGCTTCTCGACAACTTCGTGCGCACCGTCCCGGGCAGCCGCCACACGCTGGTGGTCTCGGCGGACGGTCTGCTCATGGCGATGTCCGACCAGCTCGACCGCACCAGCGGTGACCAGCTCGCGGCGATCGTCTCCGGCATGTCCAGCCTGACGCGCGGGGCCTCCCGCCAGCTCAACGGCGGCAACGTGCGCCAGGCCGTCATCGAGATGGACAACGGGTTCCTCTTCCTGATGAACGTCTCCAACGGCTCCGTCCTCGCGGTGGTCGCCGAGTCGTCCTGCGACATCGGCCTCATCGGCTACGAGATGGCGCTGCTCGTCTCCCGCACCGAGGCCACGCTCACCCCGCAGCTGATCTCGGAGATGCGCGGCAACCTTCCGGTGGACGGTTCGACGCGCTCCGCGCGGGTGGGATGAGGTCGCGACCATGACGCACGGATCGTTCGGTTCTCTGGGTGCGCACTCGGCAGACGGCTACGAAGCCTCGACGGTGCGTCCCTATGCGGTCACCGGCGGCCGCGTCCGTTCCGCCATGTCCGACCTGCCTCTCGAGGCGTTGGTCGAGGTGCTGCCCGGCGCCGTCACGAGCATGGGCCTCACCCCGGAGAAGCGGGCGATCCTGCAGCACGCCGCGCACACGTACGTCTCGATCGCGGAGCTCTCCGCGCTGCTGCGCCTGCCCCTCGGCGTCGTCCGCATCCTGGTCGCGGACATGCAGGAGGAGGGGCACATCACCGTGCACACCTCGACCCCGGTGAACGTCCACACGGGTCACGGCAGTTCCCACTCGGGCCTGTCTCTGAGCGTCTTGGAGAGTGTTCTCAATGGCATTTCCGCCCTCTGACAGCCCGACGCCCGGTGCGTCCGGGGGGATGTCCCCGGCCTGGGCGCCGGTCTCCCAGACGGTCGGCGCGGTGAGCGCTCCGACGGCCGGCGGCGCTCCGGCGGCAGCCGGCGCCCCGCAGCGGCAGAGCGTGCTGGGCGGCGCCCCGGCGGCGAACGCGGCTCCGGGCCCGATCACCTCGGTGCCGGCTGCGACGGCGCGCCCCGTCGCCCAGCAGGTTCCCGCCCCGGCGGCTGCTCCGGCCGCCGCGCCGGCCCAGCCGGCGGCGACCGCGCAGGGACCCTCCGCCCCGGCGCAGCCCGCCCCGGCGGCGGCCCCCGCACAGCCGTCCACCGCGCCGACCGTCACGAAGATCGTCGTGGCCGGCGGGTTCGCCGTCGGCAAGACGACGTTCATCGGCTCCATCTCGGACGTCGAGCCGCTGAACACCGAGGCCGCGATGACCGAGCACTCGGTGGGGGTCGACGACGCCGGCGGTGTCTCCGACCGGAAGACCACCACGACCGTGGCGATGGACTTCGGCCGTGTGAACCTGCCGGGCAACCTCTGGCTCTACCTGTTCGGCACGCCGGGCCAGGACCGCTTCCTGTTCATGTGGGACGACCTGATCCGCGGCGCCATCGGTGCCGTCGTGCTCGTCGACACCGACCGGCTGGAGCAGTGCTTCCCGGCGATCGACTACTTCGAGTCGCGCGGCGTGCCGTTCGTCGTCGGGGTGAACTGCTTCGACGGCGTCGCCAAGCACCGTCTCGAGGACGTCCGCGAGGCGCTGCAGATCCCTGCGCACGTGCCGATGCTCTACACGGACGCGCGGTCGCGCGCCGCGACGAAGCAGACGCTCATCGCCCTCGTGCAGCTCGCGATGAGGCAGCTGCGCTCGGGTGGCGGCCCCGCCTGACAAGCGCCGTCCCGACCGCCGTCCCGCGGCCCCGGCT
>NZ_JBHUWC010000169.1:0-8995 GCF_042670225.1 Isoptericola sp. NPDC057191
GAACCTGAGGTTCCGGGCCTTCTCGTCGGGGTGGAGCTGAGGGGACTCGAACCCCTGACCCCCTGCATGCCATGCAGGTGCGCTACCAGCTGCGCCACAGCCCCGAGAACCGACTCTCGCGACCGCGAACGGTCAGGCGATTCGTCTGATTCGGTGCGTTCCTCCGGGCTTGCGCCCCTCGGAACGTCGATATCTTAGGCAGACTTCGGGCCAGGTTCCAAATTCCAGTCCGGGCCCGCCTGCCACTGGTCCAGCGGATACCCCGCGCCCACGTTGTGCGCGACGAGCCGCCACGCCGGGACGGCCCCCTCCCCTGCCCGGTGCAGGTGCGACCAGTGCACGTTGTGCATGCCCGCCAGCCCACGCCACGTGGTGGGGTCCAGGCCGAGCAGCGCGGTGACCGCCAGGGAGATGGCGGCGCCGTGGGAGACCACCACCAGGGTCGCGTCGTCGTCGAGCTCCGCCGCGTGCTGGGCGACCACCTCGGTCATCCGTGCCGCGACCTCGGCCTTCGTCTCCGCGCCCGCGCCGGCCGGCTCGGCACCGCGGCGCCAGGCCGCGTACTCCTCGGGCCAGCGCGCGGAGATGTCCGCGCCCGTCAGCCCCTCCCACTCGCCGAAGCCGCGTTCGCGCAGCCGCTCGTCCGTCTGCACGGGAGCTCCGCCGAGCGCCTCAGCGTAGGCGGCCGCCGTCTCGCGCGCCCGGCCCAGGTCGGAGGACACGATGCGCGTCGCCCGGTGCGACGAGGCGAGGGCAGAGCCGCCCTCCGCCGCCTGCCACCGGCCGACGTCGTCGAGCGGGATGTCGATCTGTCCCTGCAGCCGCAGGGTGGCGTTGTACGCGGTGCGCGCGTGACGGAGCAGGACGACGGTGCCCGCGGTCACCGCTCGTCGCCCGCGAGACGGATGGTGCCGTCGCCCGTTCCGTCCCCGTACTCGGCAGCCGCCGCCGCACCGTCGCCGCCGCGCGCGTCCTCCGGCAGGTCGATCGCCGGGCAGTCCTTCCAGAGCCGCTCCAGCGCGTAGTACACGCGGTCCTCGGCGTGCTGCACGTGCACCACGACGTCGCCGAAGTCCAGCAGCACCCAGCGCGCCTGCGCCTTGCCCTCGCGACGGATCGGCTTCGCCCCGGCGCGGATCATCGCCTCCTCGACCGCGTCCACGATCGCCGAGACCTGGCGCTCGTTCGTGCCGGACGCGATGAGGAAGACGTCCGTGAGGACGAGCTGCTCGCTCACGTCGAGCGCGATGATCTCCTGCGCCTTGCGGTCCGAGGCGGCCCGAGCGGCGGCGATCGCCAGCTCGACGGCGCGGGGGGTGGCGGTCATGCGGCGGCTCCGGGGTGGGATGTGGTGAGCGAGAGGGTGGCCGCGGGCGCGGCCGAGTCCGTGCTGAAGCTCTTGTCGTCCGGACCGGCCAGCAGCAGCTTCCAGACCAGCAGACCGAGCACGAAGGCGACCACGACGAGCACGATGTAGTGCAGCCAGGTGTACGACGCCTCCGGCTCGTCCCAGTCCTCCTCGTCGTCCTCCTCGACCTGGGGGGCGGCCGAGCGCGCGCGGACGGGCTGCTCGGACGCGACGAGGGCGTCGAACGGGGACGCGGCCGTGCGCTCGGGGCCGGACGGGGTCGGGGACCCGAGCGCGGGCCGGGACGGCTGCACCGCGGCGGGACGGTCCGCCGGCGGGGTCGACGGCGTCGCCCAGGGCAGCGGCGGCGCCGCGGCGGCGGGCGGCGCGCTCGCGGGAGCGGAGGGCGCGGCCGCACGCGCCGACGGGGCGGACGTGGGGGCCGAGGTCGTGCCGAACGGCGAGTCGGTGCCGCTGGCGGCGAACGGCGAGCGTCGCACGGGGCCGTCGGGGCGCGGGGCGACCGAGGCGGGCGGCGTCGCCGCGGGCGGCGCCGAGGTCGCCGGCGACGACAGGGGCGGCAGCGTCATCCCGGTCGCGGCCGGACCGTACGAGGGCGCACCGGGCGACGCCGTGGGCGAACCGAAGTCGCGGCGGGACGAGGTGCGGGTGGGGGGCGCCGCCGGGCCGCCCGGCGCGGCGGGCCGCGGCGCCGGTGCGGGCGCGACCGCGCGCGACATCTCGCCGGTGGGCCGCTGGATCGGCGCGAGCCGTCCCGTCTCGTCCAGCCCTCGCACTCCCGCCGACGCCGACGGGGGGCGCACCATGGGCGCCGGCGACGGGGCGGGAGCCGCGGGGCTCTGCTCGCGCAGCGAGCGACGCGACGGCGCGCTGGTCGCGGGGCCCGTGGCGAACCGGGACGCGGGCGGGGCACCCGCGGCCCCGGCGGGCGCGCCGAACGGGGAGGGCGCGGCAGGACGTCCGTAGTCGGCACCGGCCGGGTGCGGGGCGGCCGGTGCCGGTGCGGCGGCGCTCTGCGCTGCTGCGGCGGCTGCAGCCTGCTCCCGCTCGCGGATCTCGCGGCGTGTCAGCGGGCGGGACGGGGTGTTGTCACTCATCGAGACCTCGATACAGACCGTGCTTGGCGATGTACTGGACCACGCCGTCCGGCACCAGGTACCACACTGGTTGACCGGCCTGCGCCCTGCGACGGCAGTCGCTCGACGAGATCGCCAGCGCCGGGACCTCCAGCGTCGTGACCCCGTCGTGGGGCAGGCCGTCCACGGTGAGCTGGTGCCCCGGCCGCGTGACAGCGACGAAGTGTGCCATCTCCCACAGGTGCGCGGCATCCTTCCAGGTGAGGATCTGCTCGATCGCGTCCGCGCCGCTGATGAAGAACAGGTCGGCGTCGGGGCGCTCCTCGCGCAGGTCCCGGAGCGTGTCGACGGTGTACGTGAGCCCCGGCCGGTCGATGTCCACGCGGCTCACGGTGAAGCGCGGGTTCGACGCCGTCGCGATCACCGTCATGAGGTAACGGTGCTCCGCCGGCGAGACGCGCTGGTGCTGCTTGAAGGTCGGCTTGCCGGTGGGGACGAAGACGACCTCGTCGAGATCCAGCAGCGCCGCCGCCTCGGAGGCGGCGACCAGGTGCCCGTGGTGGATGGGGTCGAAGGTGCCACCCATCACGCCCAGGCGCGGACGGCGCGGCTGCGACGACGGCTCGTTCACGCTGGCCGGACGGCGCTCGTCAGTGGCGGTTGGACACGTTGCGGAAGGCGTACGTCACCAAGAGCGCGACGACCAGGCCGCCGAACGCGAGGAGTCCCATCGCGATCGGGGGGATCGTCTCGGCGTGCTCGGTGGCCTCCTGGGCCACCTGAACGGCGGTGTGCAGCACGGGTTCCTCCTGTGCGTCGTGGGTGCGGCAGGTGCGATCGGGGCCCAGTCTCTCACGCGGCGCGGGCGGTGCGGACGGGCGTCGGAACGAAGGTCAGGGCCGGACGTGCCCGTCCCCGTGCACCACCCACTTGGTGGTCGTCAGCTCCGCCAGCCCCATGGGCCCACGGGCGTGCAGCTTCTGGGTCGAGATGCCGATCTCGGCGCCGAGGCCGAGCTGGCCGCCGTCCGTGAACCGCGTCGACGCGTTCACCATCACGGCGGCCGAGTCCACCTCCGCGACGAACCGCTCGGACGCGGCCAGGTCACGGGTGAGGATCGCCTCGGTGTGCCCGGACGACCAGGTCCGGATGTGGTCGATCGCGTCGTCCAGCGAGTCGACGACGCGCACGGCGAGCTCCAGGGCCAGGTACTCCGTCGCCCAGTCGGCGTCCGTCGCGGGGAGCACCTCGACCGACTCCGGCGCGAGCGCCACCACGCGGTCGTCGCCGTGCAGCACCACGCCTGCCCCGCCGAGGGCGGCGAGCGCCGCGGGCAGGAAGGCCACCGCGGCGTCGGCGTGCACGAGGAGCGTCTCCGCCGCGTTGCAGACCCCCACCCGCTGCGTCTTGGCGTTCATGACGATCTCGACGGCGGACGCGACGTCCGCCGACGCGTCCACGTAGACGTGCACGTTGCCGACGCCCGTCTCGATCACCGGCACCGTCGACGACTCGACGACGGTGCGGATGAGGTCCGCACCGCCGCGCGGCACGAGCACGTCCACCAGCCCCCGCGCCTGCATGAGGGCGACGCCGCCGGGGCGGCCGTGCGCGTCGATGGTCTGGACGAGGTCGGCGGGCAGCCCCTGTGCCTCCAGCGCCGCGCGCAGGACGTCGACGATCACCGCGTTGGACGCGGCCGCCGCGCTGCCGCCGCGCAGGATCACGGCGTTGCCGGACTTCAGTGCGAGGCCGGCCGCGTCGACGGTCACGTTGGGCCGTGCCTCGTAGATCATCCCGACCACACCCATGGGCACCCGCAGCTGGCGCAGCCGCAGGCCGTTCGGGAGCGTCTGGCCGCGCACGACCTCGCCGACCGGGTCGGGCAGGCCGGCGAGCTCGCGCAGCGCGTCGGCGATGGCCCCCACGCGCTGCGGGTCGAGCGCCAGGCGGTCGAGCAGCCCGTCGGCGAGGCCGCGTTCGCGGCCACGAGCCAGGTCGTCCGCGTTGGCGGCCACGATGCGGTCGGCGGCGTCCTCGAGGGCGGCGGCGAGACCGCGCAGCGCGGCGTCCTTCGTCGCGCGGGTCGCGGTCGCGAGCGTGCGCGACGCCACCTTCGCCCGCCGCGCGACGTCGTGCACCGCGCCCGTGACGTCGGTGCCCTGGTCGCTGCCGGCGGCCTGCTCGGAGAGGGTCGTGGTCATCTCCCGAGCGTACGACGCCGCGCCGCGCGGCAGCAGCCCCCTCTCACCAGGAGGGACGCGGCGCGCGCGGGGGCACGAAGTGCGTGAAGGCGGGTGCGTGGTCGAAGGTCTGCAGCGTGACGACCTCGAACGTGGCCCGGTAGTCCGGGCCGAGCGCGTTCGCGGCGCGGTCGAGCAGCCGCGGGGCGAGCGACGGCCACCGTCCCGTGTCGATCCGGCGCTCCAGCGTGCGCAGCGCCACGAGCTCCTCACCGAGGTTGACCGACAGGTGCGCCCCGCGATCGACGTACAGGCTGCGCAGCCGTGCGGGGTCGCCCACGGCGCGCACCCGCTGCGCGAAGGACCGCTCGCCCGACGGCGGCGCCCCGCCGTCGCCCGTGGTGTGCAGGGTCAGCACGGGCGACGGCGTCGTGCCCTCGGGACGGTGGGCCACCATCGCCGCCCGGGCGGACGGGTCCGCCACGATCGGGGTGGCTGCCTCCAGGGCGGCGAGGTCCGCACCCAGGTCCAGGCCGGCGGCCGCGTAGGCCGCCCGCACGCCCCCGGCGTCGCCCGACCGCGCGAGCCGGGTCCGCAGCCGCGTCAGGTCGGTGCTGCTCGGGTTGCCGCCGAGCGTCGTCTCGAGATGGACGCGGGCGGTCGGGCCCAGCCCCATCGTGTAGGCGCCGATCAGCCACTGTGCCTGACCCCGGGCCCACGCCTCCACGCCCTCGGGGCGCGGCTCGTTCATCTCGTACCAGCCGGTCACGGTGTTGAGGGAGGCGATCAGGGAGATCCGGGCACGGCCCTGCGGCGTCTCCGCCGCCGCGGCGAGCGCGGCGACCAGCGCGTCGCGGCTGGCCTGCGGGTCTGCGGCGTGGACGAGCTCGATCGGCTTCCCGTGGGCGTCGGTGCCGTCGGTGAGCAGCTCACGCGTCGCGACGTTCATGTCCAGGATGGCGTCGAGCTGGCCCACCCAGTCGATGACGCCGCCCACGGTGAGCACGCCGTCGATCCGGTCGGGCTCGACCTCGGCGTGCTTGACCGCCGTCACGGCGCCCATCGACTGGCCGTACGTGATGGTGCGGGCCGGCTCCCCCACGTGCGCGGAGAACCAGTCCAGGAGGCGCGACTGGTCGGCGACCGCCGTCGGCACCGTGAAGTCCAGGCCGTCGTTCTGGAAGAGCGAGGCCGCCACGGCGTACCCGTGGTCGGTGAGCGTCTTCTCGCTCAGCTGCTGGTTGCCGAGCACGTGCGGCGCGGGGAAGCCGCCGAAGAACTCCGACGGGTAGTGCCCGTGGCTGAACAGCACCAGGGTGCCGTTCCACCCCTGCGGGACCAGGACGCGGTAGCGGGCGCCCGCGAGCTCACCCGAGTACTCGGTCGGCGGGGCCGGAGCCGGTGCGGTGGTCGGCACGGGGCGGGGCGTCGCCGTCGCCGGGGCGGCGGCGAGACCCACCAGGGCGAGCGCCGTCGAGGTGACGGCGGCGGTGACGGCGGCGATCACCGTCGTGGTGACGGTGGCTGTGCGGTGGTGGGCACGGGCGCGGTGCGGTCGACGCATGGGAGCCTCCTGGGGCCAGGGGCACGCACCGGTGCGCGCCGCTCCCCTGTCGACGCCGCGTCGGCGCCGAACTCATCGCCCGCGGGTCGGGCGGTGCTCCAGCACGAGGTCGTCGCGGTGCACGATCTCGCGGTCGTACCCCTCCCCGAGCGCGGCGCGCAGGTCGAACGTGGAACGGCCGAGCAGCCCGGGCAGCTCGCCCGAGTCGAACGCGACGAGGCCGCGGGCGAGCACGACGCCGTCGGGCCCGACCAGCTCGACCGGGTCGCCGGCCTCGAACGACCCCTCCACCCGGGTGACCCCCGCCGGCAGGAGCGACGCCCGGCCGCCGAGCACGGCGCGTGCGGCACCGGCGTCGAGGTGCAGCCGGCCGTGGGACTGGGCGGCGTGCGCGATCCACAGCCTCCGCGCCGTCGTGCGACGCCCGGTCACCTCGAAGAACGTGCCGACGTCCTCGCCGGCCAGCGCGGCGGCGACGTGCACCGCGCTGGTCAGCACCACCGGCACGCCCGCCCCGGTCGCGATCCGTGCGGACTCGAGCTTGGTGACCATCCCGCCCGTGCCGACGGCGCTGCCGCGCGCGGTGACCTCCACCCCGTCCAGGTCGGCCAGGTCGGCCACGTGCGGGATGCGCCGGGCACCGGGGCGCGACGGCGGGGCGTCGTGCAGGCCGTCGACGTCCGTGAGGAGCACCATCGCGTCGGCGCGCACCAGGTGCGACACCAGCGCCGCGAGGCGGTCGTTGTCACCGAAGGTGAGCTCGTCCGTCGTCACGGCGTCGTTCTCGTTCACGACCGGCACGACGCCCAGCGCGAGCAGCCGCTCGAGCGACCGTTGCGCGTTGCGGTACCGCGACCGCCGCACCGTGTCCTCCGCGGTGAGCAGCACCTGGCCCATCTGCAGGCCGTGCGCCGCGAACGCCTCCGTGTAGCGCGCCACGAGCTGCCCCTGCCCGAGCATGGCGGCGGCCTGCATGGTCGCGACGTCGCGCGGCCTGGCGCTCAGGCCGAGCGGGCCGATGCCGGCCGCGATCGCCCCCGAGGAGACGAGGACGACCTGGCCGCCGTCCGCCACGCGCGCCGCGAGCACCTCGACCAGCGCACGCAGGGCCGTGAGGTCGAGACGCCCGTCCGGTCCCGTGAGCGAGGACGACCCGATCTTGACGACGACGCGGTGGGCGTCCGGCAGGCTGGCGCGGGAGGTGGCGGCGTTCACCCGCGCATTCTCGCTCTCGGCGCGGTCAGGCGTCGTCCGGGTCCGTCCAGTGACCCGATTGGCGCTCGGTCCACAGCTCGCGTCGGGCCTCCGTCTTGGCGTCCATGCGCTCCTGGTGCTCGCGACGCTTGTCGCCGCGGGTCGGGCGGGAGCTCTCGTCGAGCCGCAGGTCGGTGCCGCGCGCGCCGAGCAGCTCGGGGCCGGTGCTGAGCGTGGGCTCCCAGTCGAAGACGACGGCGTTGGTCGGGTCGCCGATGCGCACCTCGTCGCCGGCGACGGCGCCCGCCTTGAGCAGGCGGTCCTCGACACCGAGCTTGGCGAGCCGGTCCGCGAGGAAGCCGACGGCCTCGTCGTTGTTGAAGTCCGTCTGCCGCACCCAGCGCTCGGGCTTGGACCCGCGCACCTCGTAGTAGACGCCTTCATGCTCGCGCCGCGCCGTGACGGTGAAGCCGGCCTCGTCGACCGCCTTCGGACGCAGCACGACCCGCGTGGGCTCGGGCGGCGGCGCGGCCGCGCGGGCGCGCTCCACCAGCTCGCCGAGCGCGAACGTCAGCGGCCGCAGCCCCTCGTGGCTCGCGGTCGACACCTCGAAGACCCGCAGCCCGCGCGCCTCCAGGTCGGGACGCACGAGCTCCGCGAGCTCGCGGGCCTCGGGGACGTCGATCTTGTTGAGGACGACGAGGCGCGGCCGCTCGGTGAGCGGCACCCGGCCGCCCTCGATCCCGAGGTCGCCGGAGTAGGCGGCCAGCTCGGCCTCGATGACGTCCAGGTCGCTCAGCGGGTCGCGGCCGGGCTCGAGCGTGGCGCAGTCGAGCACGTGCACGAGGACGGCGGTGCGCTCGATGTGCCGGAGGAACTCCAGGCCGAGGCCCTTGCCCTCGCTCGCGCCGGGGATCAGGCCCGGCACGTCGGCGACGGTGAAGCGGGACTGGCCCGCCTGCACCACGCCGAGGTTGGGCACGAGGGTGGTGAACGGGTAGTCGGCGATCTTCGGCCGCGCGGCGGAGATCGCCGCGACGAGGGACGACTTGCCGGCGCTCGGGTAGCCGACGAGCGCGACGTCGGCGATCGTCTTGAGCTCGAGGACGACCTCCCGCTCCTCGCCCGGCTCACCGAGCAGGGCGAATCCGGGGGCCTTGCGCTTCGGGGAGGCGAGGGCGCGGTTGCCGAGTCCGCCCTTGCCGCCCTGCGCGACGACGAACTCCGCGCCGGGGCCCACGAGGTCCGCCAGCACGTTGCCCTCGCGGTCCTTGACGACCGTCCCGTCGGGCACGCCGAGCACGAGGTCGCCGCCGTTGGCGCCGTCGCGGTCGTCGCCCATGCCCTGGGTGCCGTTCGTGGCACGCCGGTGGGGCGAGTGGTGGTACTCGAGCAGCGTCGTCGTCTGGGGGTCGACGACGAGCTTCACGGTGCCGCCGTCGCCGCCGTTGCCGCCGTCGGGGCCGGCGAGGGGCTTGAACTTCTCGCGGCGGATGGACGCGACGCCGTGGCCGCCGTCACCGCCCACGGCGTGCAGCACCACGCGATCGACGAAGCTGGCCATGGTCAGATCCTCTCAGGCAAAGCGACGAGGGGCGCACCACAACGG
>NZ_JBHUWC010000170.1:0-8935 GCF_042670225.1 Isoptericola sp. NPDC057191
GCGACGCGGGCGTAGAGCGCCCGCACCTCCGCGTCGTCCAGCGGGATGTACGCGAACGGCGGCAGCACCAACCCGTCGGCGCCGGCCGCGACCGCCGCCCGCGCACGCACCGCCACGCGGTGCGCCGAGCCGTCGGCGACGCCGACGTGGACCGGCGAACCGCCGGCGGCGGCGACGGCGACGCGGACCACGGCGTCGCGCTCGGCGTCGTCGAACGACACTCCCGCGCCGGACGTCGCGAGGACGACGACGCCGTCCACCCCGGCGTCGACCGCTCGGCCCACCAGCCGGCCCAGGGCGTCGAGGTCGACGGCTCCGCCGTCGTCGAGCGGGGTGACGGGGTAGGCGAGAAGCCCGGTGAACGCCGAGGTCATGGGCGGCATCGTACGGAGGCGACGGTCAGGACGTGCGCGCGTCCACCGCCTCGACCGACAGGGCGTGGTCGGACGCCATGGCGGCGGCACCCAGCACCCCGGCCTGCGCGCCGGTGCGGGCGACGGCGATCCGCAGGTGCTGGGTGGCCAGCGGCAGGGACCTCCGGTAGACGACCTCCCGGATCCCGGCGAGCAGGTCCTCGCCCGCCTCGGCGAGGATGCCGCCGAGCACGATGACCGACGGGTTGAGCATGCTGACCGTCGCGGCGAGCACGCTGCCGATCTCGCGCCCGGCCTGCCGCACCGCCTGCGCGGCGGTGACGTCGCCGCCGCGCACGAGCGCGACGACGTCCGCCGGCCCGGTGACCTCTAGGCCGGCGGCGCCCAGGCGCGTGGCGAGGGCCTGCCCGCTGGCGATCGCCTCGAGACAGCCGACGTTGCCGCACCGGCACACGACGTCCTCGGCGCCCGGCACGGCGACGTGCCCGACGTCGCCGGCAGCCCCCTGGGCGCCCCGGCGCAGGGCGCCGTCGGCGATGATGCCGGCACCGATGCCGGTGGCGACCTTGACGAGGATGAGGTCGGAGACCTCGGGCCAGGCGATGCGGTGCTCGCCGAGCGCCATGATGTTCACGTCGTTGTCGACCAGGACGGGCGCGTCGAACCGCGCACGCAGGATCCCGGGGACGTCGGCGTCGTCCCAGCCGGGCATGATCGGCGGGTTGTTGGGGTGTCCCGTGGCGTGCTCGACCGGCCCGGGCAGGCCGACGCCCACGCCGGCGAGGTCACCGACGGAGCGGCCCGCCGTCTCGAGCAGCTTGCGCCCGGTCTCCGCGACCCAGTCGAGCACCGGCTGGGGTCCGTCGGCGATGGCGAGCGGCGCGTCGAGCTCGGCGAGCACCGCGGACGCGAGGTCGGTGACGGCGAGCCGGGCGTGGGTCGCCCCGAGGTCGACGCCCAGCACGACCTGCGACGACGGGTTGAACGCGAACGTGACGGGCGGGCGGCCGCCGGTGGAGGTGGCCTCGCCGGCGGGCGCGATGAGACCGGTCGCCATGAGGGCATCGATGCGCCCCGCGACGGTGGACCGCGCCTGTCCGGTCAGGGTCGCGAGCTCGGCCCGCGTGCGAGCCCGGCCGTCGCGCAGGAGCTGGAACATCTCGCCGGCCCCGGTGGTCCGTGGCCCGGCCGCTGCACCTTCCGTCATAGCCCTAGTCAATCACGATCGGATAACTCTCACCTTTTGCTTGACGCTCGACAGAAGTGGTTCTAGGTTCGGTCCTATGGTCGATGTGGACCGCGACGACGCGGCACCGCCGGAGGGCAGCGACGCCCCCGCCCCGCTGCTGCGCATGGAGGGGATCGTCAAGCACTTCCCCGGTGCCCGGGCGCTCGACGGGGTGGACCTCGACGTCCTGCCCGGCGAGGTCCACTGCCTGCTCGGCCAGAACGGCGCCGGGAAGTCCACGCTCATCAAGGTCCTCGCGGGAGCGCACCAGCCCACCGCCGGCAGCATCGTGCTCGACGGCGCGGAGATCGCCATCCCGCACCCGGTCGCGGCGCTGCAGCACGGGATCGCGACGATCTACCAGGAGCTGGACGTCGTGGACGGGCTCACCGTCGCGGAGAACATCTTCCTGGGCCACGAGCTCGACCGGGGTGGGTTCACCCAGCGGCGCGAGGCCGTGCGGCGCACGCGCGAGCTGTTGGCGCGCCTCGGCCACCGAGAGATCTCGCCCTCCACCGAGGTGGGCCGGCTGTCGGCCGCCGGCAAGCAGGTGGTCTCCATGGCCCGGGCGCTGTCCCACGACGCCCGGGTCATCGTCATGGACGAGCCCTCCGCCGTCCTCGACGCGGGCGAGGTGCAGAACCTCTTCCGGGTCGTGCGCGACCTCACCGCCCAAGGGGTGGCCGTCGTCTACATCTCCCACCGCATGGAGGAGATCCGCCAGATCGGGCACCGCATCACCGTGCTCAAGGACGGCCGCACCGTGGGCCGTGACCTGCCGGCGACCACCCCGACGGCCGAGCTCATCCGGCTCATGACCGGCCGCACCGTCGAGTACGCGTTCCCGGCGCGGCCCGGCGTCCCGGCCGACGCGCCCGTCGTGCTCGACGTCGAGGGCCTCACCCTCGGCACCACCTTCGAGGACGTGTCCTTCCAGGTGCGGGCGGGGGAGATCGTGGGCCTCGCCGGGCTCGTCGGCGCCGGACGGTCCGAGATCCTCGAGACCCTCTACGGCGCCCGGCGGCGCACCGCCGGCAGCGTCCGCGTCCACGGACGCCGGCTGCGGGCCGGCGCGGTCGACGCCGCCGTGGCCGCGGGCGTGGGGCTGTGCCCCGAGGAGCGCAAGAGCCAGGGGCTCGTGCTCGACGAGCCGGTCTACAAGAACATCACCCTGTCGGCCTTCGCCCGGATCGCCCGCGGGGGATGGCTCGACGAGCGGGCGGAACGCGCGGCGGCACGCGAGCAGGTCGCCGCCCTGGACCTCCGCCCCGCGGACGTCGACCGCGCCGCCCGCACGCTGTCCGGGGGGAACCAGCAGAAGGCCCTGCTGGGGCGGTGGCTGGTGCACGGCTGCGACGTGCTGCTCCTGGACGAGCCCACGCGCGGCGTCGACGTCGGCGCCCGCTCCGAGCTGTACGCCCTGGTGCGGCGGCTCGCGGACGCAGGCACGGCAGTGGTCGTCGTCTCCAGCGAGATCCCGGAGGTCCTGGGGCTCGCCGACCACGTGCTCGTGGTCTCCGAAGGCCGCGTCGTGCACCGGGCACCGGCGCAGGACATCGACGAGCACCGCGTGCTCGACCTCGTCATGGAAGGAACCGCCGCATGAGCACCCAGGTCGACGCGCCGCCCGCCGAGGGCGCGCGGTCCTCGTGGTTGTCCGGCCCCGCCGGGCGCACCGTCGGGCTCGTGGTGGCCCTCGCCCTCCTCGCCGTCGTCGGCGTGATCACGGGCGGGGAGCGGTTCGCCAGCTTCGACAACGTCATGACGATCCTGCGGCTCGCCGCGGTGACCGGCGTCCTGGCCATCGGGATGACGTTCGTCATCACCGCGGGCGGGATCGACCTGTCGGTCGGGTCCGTGCTGGGTCTCGCGACCGTGTGGGCCAGCACGCTCGCCACGCAGACCATGGCCGAGGACCTCCACTGGACCGTCATGGTGCTCACGGCGCTCGCGGTGGGCGCGGCGGCGGGGGTCGTCAACGGGGTGATCATCGCCTACGGCAAGGTCGTGGCGTTCATCGCCACCCTCGCGATGATGATCGCCGCCCGCGGCCTCGCGGAGATGATCTCCGGCCGCCAGACGCAGGTCGTCAAGGTGGACGGCTTCCTCGACTTCTTCCGCGCCGACCTCGTGGGCGTGCCGGTCCTGGTGTGGCTGTTCGTCGTCGTCGCGGTCGCGGGCTGGTTCCTGTTCAACCGCACCACGTTCGGCCGCCGCACCGTCGCCGTCGGCGGCAACGCCGAGGCGTCCCGCCTCGCCGGCATCAAGGTGCAGCGTCACCTGCTGTACGTGTACGCGCTGTCGGGACTGACCGCCGGGATCGCCGGCGTGATGATGCTGGCGCGCACCACGGCGGGCACCTCGACCAACGGCCTGTACTACGAGCTCGACGTGATCGCGGCCGTGGTCGTCGGCGGCACGCTGCTGGTCGGCGGGCGCGGCACGATCCTCGGCACCGTCATCGGCGTCCTCATCTTCTCCATGCTCACCAACGTCTTCACGATCAACAACCTGTCCATCTCCGCCCAGAACGTCGCCAAGGGCGCGATCATCGTGATCGCCGTGCTGCTCCAGCAGCGCTTCGCCAAGCGCTCGACGTCGACGTGACGCCCGGGACCACGACCACCGTCGCCTGAGCACCCCGCACGATCCAGCACCACCCCAGCACCACCCCTGCACCACCCCGCACCGGGCCACCCGCCCGGCAGGGCCGGACCGAATCGAGGATGATCACATGTCCGCACGCACCGAGCTGGGACGCACCGCCCGCCGTCGGCGCACCCTCGCGCTGACCGCCGTCGCCACCACCGCCGTGCTGCTCGCCGCCGGCTGCACCAGCAACGAGCCGCCGGAGGAGGAGACCTCGGCCGCACCGCAGGCTGCGGCCGGGAGCAACGACGAGCCGGGGGAGAAGGTCGTCATCGGCTTCTCCGCCCCGGCCGCCGACCACGGCTGGATGGGCGCCATCACCAAGGCCGCCGTCGACACGGCCGACCAGTACGAGGACGTCGAGCTGCAGCAGGCCGAGGCCACCAACGACGTCAACGTCCAGATCAGCCAGATCGAGCAGTTCATCAACGACAAGGTGGACGCCATCGTCCTCCTGCCGTTCGACGGCGCCGCCCTCACCGAGGTCGCCACCAAGGCGATGGACGCCGGCATCCCCGTCATCAACGTCGACCGGGAGTTCTCCAGCCCGTTCGCGGCCCGCGCCACGGTGCTCGGCGACAACTACGGGATGGGCGTGAGCGCCGGCACGTACATCTGCGACCAGCTCGGCGACAAGCCCGACGCCGTGGTGGCCGAGATCGCCGGCATCGACTCCCTGCCCCTCACGCAGGACCGCAGCAAGGGCTTCAAGGACGCGCTGGCCGACTGCAACCTCGACGTCGACGCCCGGGTCGCCGCGGACTTCACCGTCCAGGGCGGCGAGACGGCGACGTCCAACCTGCTGCAGGCGCAGCCGAAGATCGACGCCATCTGGAACCACGACGACGACCAGGGCGTCGGCGTCCTGGCCGCCATCGAGAACGCGGGCCGTGACGAGTTCTTCATGGTCGGCGGGGCGGGCTCGCTCGACGTCATGGAGCACATCAAGGCCGGCGACTCGGTGCTGCAGGCCACCGTCGTCTACCCGTCCACCCAGGCGGCCGACGGCATCAAGCTGGCCCGCATGGTGGTGCAGAACAAGAACATGGGCGACCTGGTCTCCGCGGGCGTCCCGCGCACCACCCAGCTCTACGCGCCCGTGGTCACGAAGGACAACGTCGACCAGTACATGTCGATCGGGTTCCGGTCCTGACCGAACAGACCGAACAGACCGACCAGATCGACCGGACCGGCACGATCCGCACCACCGCACCGCGCGACGAGGAGGAGGGCGCTCGATGAGCGAGCACGCCACGGCAGGGGACAGGCCGACGCTGGGCGTCGGGATGGTCGGGTACGCGTTCATGGGAGCCGCGCACTCCCACGCGTGGCGCACCGCCCCGCGGTTCTTCGACCTCCCGCTCACCCCGCGGATGCGGGTCGTGGCAGGCCGCGACGCCCGAGCCGTCGGGGCCGCGGCGCACCGGCTCGGCTGGGACACCGCCGTCACGGACTGGCGCGAGCTGGTCGCGCGGGACGACGTCGACCTCGTCGACATCTGCACCCCGGGCGACACGCACGCCGAGATCGCCGTCGCGGCGCTCGCGGCGGGCAAGCACGTGCTGTGCGAGAAGCCGCTCGCCAACTCGGTGGCAGAGGCGGAGGAGATGGTCCGGGCGGCCGAGGCAGCCGCCGAGCACGGCGTGCACGCGGCGGTGGGCTTCACCTACCGCCGCGTGCCGGCGATCCAGCTCGCCCGGCGCCTGGTCGAGCAGGGCCGGATCGGCGAGGTCCGGCACGTGCGGGCCCAGTACCTGCAGGACTGGCTGACCGATCCGGCCGCGCCGTTGTCCTGGCGCCTCGACAAGGAGAAGGCGGGCTCGGGGGCGCTGGGCGACATCGGCGCGCACGTCGTGGACCTCGCGCAGTTCGTCACCGGGGAGCGGCTGGTCGGCGTGGCCGGGATGCTCGAGACGTTCGTGCGCGAGCGTCCCGTGCCGGCGTCGTTCTCCGGCCTGACGGGCGAGGCGGGGGAGGGCACCGGCCCCGTGACGGTGGACGACGCCGCCGTCTTCTTCGGCCGGCTCTCGGGCGGAGGTCTGGCGAGCTTCGAGGCGACCCGCTACGCCGGCGGGCGCAAGAACGCCATCCGGCTCGAGGTCAACGGCACGCGCGGCTCGGTCGCCTTCGACTTCGAGGACATGAACCTGCTGCACTTCTTCGACGCGGCGGACGACGCGGAGGTGGCGGGCTTCCGCCGCATCGTCGTCACCGAGCCGGAGCACCCGTACGGCGGCCACTGGTGGCCTGCCGGGCACGGGCTGGGCTACGAGCACGCCTTCACCCACCAGGTCGTGGACCTCGTCGGCGACCTCGCGGCCGGGCGGCAGCCGACCCCGTCGTTCGCGGACGGGCTCGGGGTGCAGCGCGTGCTCGACGCCGTCGCCCGCAGCTCCGACAAGGGGAGCGGCTGGGTCGAGCTGCCGGCCTAGCCGCCGCCCGTCCCGTCCTGCGCACGCACCACCGCCATCACCAGTCACCACCAGTCACCACCAGTCACCACGAGTCACCGTCCGCCACCACCCCACCGCCGAGCTCGACGAGGAGATGCGCACCATGGCACGACCGATCACCCTGTTCACGGGCCAGTGGGCCGACCTGCCGCTGGAGGAGGTGGCGCGGCTCGCGTCGGGATGGGGCTACGACGGCCTCGAGCTGGCGTGCTGGGGCGACCACCTCGACCCGTGGCGCTGGGACGACGACGCGTACGTGCAGTCCCGGCTGGACCTGCTGGAGCGCCACGGGCTGAAGGTGTACGCCATCTCGAACCACCTCAAGGGGCAGGCGGTGTGCGACGACCCCATCGACGAGCGCCACCGCGACATCCTGCCGGACGTCGTGTGGGGCGACGGCGACCCGGAGGGGGTGCGGCAGCGCGCTGCGGAGGAGATGAAGCACACCGCCCGGCTGGCCGCGCGGCTCGGCGTCGACACGGTCGTGGGCTTCACGGGGTCGTCGATCTGGAAGTACGTGGCGATGTTCCCGCCGGCGTCGGAGGCGATGGTGGAGGCGGGCTACCAGGACTTCGCGGACCGGTGGAACCCGATCCTCGACGTCTTCGACGAGGTGGGCGTGCGTTTCGCGCACGAGGTGCACCCGAGCGAGATCGCCTACGACTACTGGACCACCGTCCGCACGCTCGAGGCCATCGGGCACCGGACGGCCTTCGGCCTCAACTGGGACCCGTCTCACATGGTCTGGCAGGACCTCGACCCGGTGAGCTTCCTCTGGGACTTCAAGGACCGCATCTATCACGTGGACTGCAAGGACACGAAGAAGCGGATGGGCAACGGCCGCAACGGCCGCCTGTCGTCCCACCTGCCCTGGGCGGACCCGCGGCGCGGCTGGGACTTCATCTCCACCGGCCACGGCGACGTCCCCTGGGAGGACGCGTTCCGGATGCTCAACACCATCGGGTACGCCGGGCCGATCTCGATCGAGTGGGAGGACGCCGGCATGGACCGGCTGGTCGGCGCGCCCGAGGCGCTCGACCTCGTGCGCCGGCTCGCCTTCGACGCGCCGGAGGCGGCGTTCGACGCGGCCTTCTCGCAGCGCTGACTCGTCAGTCCGCGCCCGGCCTTCCTCCGGGCGCGGACAGACCGGCCCGTCGCGCTGCGTGGGGCGCGCGACGTCTCAGGAGGGGCGGTGCAGCATGACGACGTCGTCGTGCTGCACGCCGCCGACGTCGTAGGTGCGGCGGCCCGCCACCTCGAAGCCGTGCTTGCGGTAGAACGCCTGGGCCCGCACGTTCTCCCCGTTGGTGCCGAGCCACAGCGGGGCGCTGACCCCGGCAGCGGCGGCGAGCCGAGCGCTCGCCGCGACCGCCCCGTCCAGGAGGTGCGCCGCGACGCCCCCGCCGAGAGCGTCGGGGTGCACGTAGATCTTGGACAGCTCCGCGTAGGGGCCCTCGCCCGCCGCGGCACGCAGCACCGCGCGCTCCTCGGCGCCGTCGGGCTCGCCGAACGCGACCAGCGCGTAGCCCAGCAGCGTGGGGACGCCCTCGACCGCCGAGCTCTCCGCCGCCCCGTCCGATCCGGCGGCCGCGCCGGCGATCGTTCCGCCCACCGTGCCGTTGACCGCGACCAGGAGGGCGTGCCGGTCCGACGTCGCCCAGGCCTGGAAGTCGGCCGGCGTGAGATGGGCGGCGATGTGCGCGGCCATGGTCGCGACCGGCGTCCCGGGCGGGCACGCGAGCGGGAACGTCAGGGCCGCGAGCCAGGCGACGTGCGCCGCCTCCCCGGGCTGAGCGGGACGGACGAGGACGGGCGCGGGGCGCACGAGGGCGGTCGGCGTGGAGGTCACCGAAGGATTCTCGCGCGGACCGGACGGGTGTGCGCCGCGTCACCGCGGACGGAGTTGGCCGGGTGCCAGGGAGCGTGTAATGTTCTACGACGTCAGCCCGACAGGGAGACGGACACCGAAGAGCATGACCGGGAGACCGGAGCTCGGGTGGCCGACCGGGGCTGGAACTCACATCGAGGAATGGGATAGCATTCGTGCGCCCCGGACGTCGTTCGTGGGGCTTTCCGATCGAGATCGGACCGTCCGCCACCTGGAAAACAGGCGGTTGGAACGGCCGAAAAGATCTGGTAAGTTTGAGGGGTTGCCCCGGCGGGGCTGGAACGGAAAAGGTTCTGGTCTTGTGGGTGTGCGTCGGTTGTTTGAGAACTCAACAGTGTGTTTG
>NZ_JBHUWC010000171.1:0-8721 GCF_042670225.1 Isoptericola sp. NPDC057191
GCACCGTCGGCACCGGGGGACGCGGCGGACGCGGGGGTCGCCGGGGGTGGGGGCGGCGCGGTCGGCGACGACCACCGGTCCGCGAGCCGCGGGACGACCACCTCGGCGTTGCGCGCGGCGTCCGGCCACGGACCGCCGCCCGGCGCGACGACCGTGACGACCACGTCCGGCCGGGCGAGGAGCCGCTGCACGGGACGGGACAGGGTCGGGCGGCCGAAGACGACCACCTGCTCCACCTCGCGGGCGAGCTCGTCGACGCCCAGGACCGACCGGTACGCGGCGACGGCGTTCGGCCCGCCGCACGCCCCGGACGACGGCTCCGCGAGCAACGGCCAGCCCTGCGCCTCCGCGACGGCACGCGCGTCGGGGCCCGCGCCGTCGCCGGCGACGACGAGCGTGCGGGCGAGGTGGCCCCCGAGTGCGGGGTCGCCGCCGGGGCCGGGCGCGGCCGGGGCGACGGCGGTCCGGCGGAAGCCGTCGGGCCAGACCTCCTCCGGCGCGGGCGGGGCGAGCGGGGCCGGCGGGTACAGCGGGTCCCGGAAGGCGAGGTTGACCTGCACGGGGCCGGGGTGGCCGTCGCGCAGCCCCTGGGCCGCGGCGAGCGCCCGGCCGAGGGTGCCGAGCAGGTCGCGCACCTCGCCGTCGCGCCCGTCGGGGGCGGGCACGTCGACGGCGTACCGGACGGCCGTGCCGAACAGCCCCACCTGGTCGGTGGTCTGGGAGGCGCCGGTGCCGCGCAGCTCGTGCGGCCGGTCGGCGGTGAGCAGCACGAGCGGCACGCCCGTGTGGTGCGCCTCCAGGACCGCCGGATGGAGGTTGGCCACGGCGGTGCCGGACGTCGTCACGACGGCCACCGCGGGCGGCACCTCGACGGGGGCACCGCCGGCGTGCCGGAGGATCGGCTCGCTCCCCCGGGCGAGGCCGAGCGCCAGGAACCCGGCGGAGCGCTCGTCGACGCGCACGTGCAGCGTCAGCAGTCCGCGTTCCGCGGCCTCGGCGAGCGCGTACGCCAGAGGGGCCGAGCGGGAACCTGGCGCGAGCACGACGTCGCGCACCCCCTGCAGCGCGAGGTCGGTCACGACGGCGCGCGCCGCCACGACGGACGGCGGCAGCGCGGGACTCCCCTGCGGCGCGCTCACGCCGGCACCTGCTCGACCAGCGTGGCCAGACGGGCGTACCGGGCGAGCCAGCGGTCGCGTGTCGTGTCGTCGGCCTCCGCGCGGGCGAAGGCGTCGGGGTCGGGCGCGGGCCGCCGCACCGGCAGCGCGCCGTCGACCGGGAGCAGCGGCTCCGCGACGACGTCGTGCACGAGGAGCTGCGACGTCGCGAGACCGCAGGCGTAGGGCAGCTCCGGCAGGGCCGCGGCGAGCGCCACCCCCGCGGCCAGGCCGACGGACGACTCCAGGGCGGAGGACACGACGACGGGCAGCCCCACCTGCGCGGCGAGGTCGAGGCACGCACGCACGCCGCCGAGGGGCTGGACCTTGAGCACGACGACGTCCGCGGCGTCCTCGCGCACCACCCGCAGCGGGTCGGCGGCGCGGCGGATCGACTCGTCCGCCGCGACCGGCACCGGCGAGCGGAGCCCGCGCCGCACGGCGGCCAGCTCGGGCACGGACGCGCACGGCTGCTCCACGTACTCCAGACCGCCCGCGGCGGCGTCGAGGACGGGGATGCGGGCCAGCGCCTCGTCGGTCGACCAGCCGCCGTTCGCGTCCACGCGGACGGCGCCGACGCCGGGGCCGTGCAGCTCGTCGAGCGCGGCGCGGACCGCGGCGACCCGCGCCTCCTCCGCAGCGAGCGGCTCAAGCGGGCCGGGCCTCCCCCCGACGGCGGGGCCGCGCTGCGCGACCTTCACCTTCGCGGTGCGGCACCCGCCGGAGGCCAGCACGATCTCGCGGGCGCGCTCGGGGCCGACGGCGGGCACGGTGACGTTGACGGGCACCCGGTCGCGGACCGGGGCGGGGAAGCCGACGTCCGCGGCCTCGCGCGCCGCGCGCAGCCAGGTGGCAGACTCGGCGTCGTCGTAGTCCCAGAACGGGGACAGCTCCCCCCAGCCGGCCGCACCGCGCAGCAGGACGCCGTCACGCACGTCGAGGCCGCGGAACCGGGTGGTCAGCGGGGTGCGGTACACCAGTTCACGGAGGAGCTGCACGCGTTCAGGTTACTGGCCGCCCGCGGAGCGCACGCGCGCCAGGACGCCGGGGCCCGCGGCCGCGGGGCCTCGATCAGTCGGTGAACTCCGTCAGCCCCGGCTCGTACGACAGCGGGCTGGGAGCGGGACGGCCACCGATGCGCTGCGCGTCGCGGCGGACCGTCTCGGCGTCGTACACGAAGATCTCGTGCGCCACGTCCTGCGGGTCCACCACGTCGTCGTCGGGTTCCAGCATGCCCATACCCTCAGGGTGCGCCCGGAGGACGCCGAGGACCAGGATGACGTCGGCGCGCCGCGACCTCCGCCCGGCGCCGGTACCCGGCGCCCGAACCGGAACTAGGGTGGCGGCGTGAGCAGCGCACCACTCCCCCGGCCCGTGTCCCAGACCTTCGACCCCGCCCGCTGGCGCGAGGTGACCGGGTTCGAGGGCCTCACCGACCTCACCTACCACCGGGGGGTGGAGCGTGCCGCGGACGGCGCCGTCGTGCGCGACCTGCCGGTGGTGCGCGTCGCCTTCGACCGGCCCGAGGTGCGCAACGCCTTCCGCCCGCACACCGTCGACGAGCTGTACCGGGTGCTCGACCACGCCCGCATGACGTCCGACGTCGGCACCGTCCTGCTCACCGGCAACGGCCCGTCGCCGAAGGACGGCGGCTGGGCGTTCTGCTCGGGCGGCGACCAGCGCATCCGCGGACGCTCCGGCTACCAGTACACGACCGCCGTCGACGACCCTGCCGGCGGCGGCGAGGTCCTGGGCGAGACCGCCGACGCCGTCGACCCCGCCCGTGCCGGGCGCCTGCACATCCTGGAGGTGCAGCGGCTCATCCGCACCATGCCCAAGGTCGTGATCGCCGTCGTGGACGGCTGGGCCGCCGGCGGCGGGCACTCGTTGCACGTCGTGGCCGACCTGTCGATCGCCTGCCGCCAGCACGGGAGGTTCAAGCAGACCGACGCCGACGTCGGCTCGTTCGACGGTGGCTACGGGTCGGCGTACCTGGCCCGCCAGGTGGGTCAGAAGCGCGCACGAGAGATCTTCTTCCTCGCCCGCGAGTACTCCGCCGACGACGCCGAGCGGTGGGGCGGCGTGAACGAGGTGGCCGAGCACGACGACCTCGAGACCCTGGCCGTCGAGTACGCCCGCACCATCGCCGGGAAGTCGCCGCAGGCCGTGCGCATGCTGAAGTTCGCCTTCAACCTCGCCGACGACGGCCTCATGGGCCAGCAGGTGTTCGCCGGCGAGGCCACCCGCCTCGCCTACCTGACGGACGAGGCCGTCGAGGGCCGCGACGCCTTCCTGGAAAAGCGCGACCCCGACTGGTCGCGGTTCCCGTACGCCTTCTGACGGCGCGCGCCACGGCCGGACGCGTCCGCGCGCGACGTCCTCGGCGCCGGTAGCCTCCGGGCATGCCGCCGAGGTTCCGTCGCCCCGACCTCATGACGTTCGAGCTCGTGCCGGACGACGAGCGCGAGGACGACGCGGACCTCGTCCCGGACGACCCCGAGCCGGGGCAGGCCCGACGGCGGCTTGCGGACCTGCGCGACCGTGCGGTCGCCCGCTGGCGCGCCCTGTCCCGCGGCGGCCGCGTCGCCGTCGCGGCGAGCACCGCCGCCGTCGTGGTGGCCGCCGCGACCGCCGGGTTCGCGCCGGGCCTCCTGGACGCCCGGGCCGAGCGGCTCCGCGCCGAGGCGGTGCACGGGCTGCCGGGCGCGGTCGGCGACCTGTCCGAGCCGCTGACGGAGCGCTGGGAGCTCACGGACGGCACCGACGAGCTGACGACGCTCGCCGGCGGGCTCGTGCTCACCACCCAGGGGACCGACGCGGTGGCGACGGACGCGGGCACCGGGCGCGAGGCGTGGCGGCACGACGTCGGGCCGTACCCGACGTGCGGGCCACAAGGGAGCTTCCGGGGCGACGCGAGCACGCCGGCCACCGTCGCGGTCTGCCTCAGCGGCGCGGCGGACGACCGTCGCGTGACGGTGCTCGACGCCGACGGCGCCGTCCTCGGCGAGCGGCCCCTCGGCCCTGCGCGGTCCGACGCGTACGACGAGGCGGCCCCGCCCGACGCCCCCGTCGTGGTGCCCGCCGCCGGGGGCGCGCTCGCCGTGGCCGAGGGCGTCACGGACGCCACCGCGCCCTGGCCGCCCGACGGCGTGCCCGACGCGGACACCCTGCGCCGGCTCCGCGCCGACGGCTGGGTCGACCCGACGCTGCGCGTCGAGGACGCGCTCACCGGCGAGGTGCGGGGCGAGGCGACCCTGCGGCTCCGGCCGGAGGACCTCGAGCAGTGCGGCATGATGCAGGACGGGGGCGCCGAGCCGGAGGTGATGATCAACCCTGCGGTCGGCGCGTCCCCGACGGACGTCACGATGTCCGTGTGCAGCACGTCGGTGCTCATGACGCCCGGCGGCACGGTGATCGACGCGGCCACCGACGGGTGGACGCAGCCCCTGCCCGGTGGCCGCCACGTCGTCGTCAGCGACCAGAAGAGCACCGTGCTCGACGACGACGGCACGGTGGTCGCCACGGTGCCGGGATGGCTGGTCCCTCCGGCGGTGGACGACGACCCCGACGGCTCCTTCCTCGTGCTGCCCGACCTGGGCCAGGCGGTGGGGCAGCTGCAGCTCAGGGCGATCGGCGCGGACGGTGCGGAGCGGTGGCACGCCCCGCTCGACGACATCGGGGGCGTGCTCGCGCGGGTGGCAGGGGTCGTCGTCGTGCAGGACGGCGGCGAGCTCGTCGGGCTCGACGCCGCCACGGGCGCCGAGATCTGGGCCCGCGACGACCTGCTCCGGCGCACGGCGGACGGGTCCGGCGACTGGCTCGTCGGAGCGGTCACGGACGGCACCCGCCTGCTCGTCGGCATCAGCGGCGACGGCGACCGGCGCCGCCTGGTCGCCCTCGACCTCCGCGACGGCGCCACGGCGTGGGACCGGCAGGAGCGGGGCTACCTCGGTCAGCTGCAGTCCGTCGGCGGGCACGTGGTGGCCGTCGACGACACCGTGCACGGCCTGGGCTAGGTCCCCGGCGGACGGCGAGGGTCAGGAGACCTTCCAGCTCCCGCCGTCCTTGGGGACCAGCTCGACCCACGTGCTGCCCGGGTCGAGCTCGGCGGGCTCGCCGTCGTGGGTGACCTGCACCGGCGACCTCTGGTCCTTCTTCGACCACCGCACCGGCACCGTCTTGCCGCCCGTCGCGAGGACGCCCTTGCCCTGGCCGACCAGCTCGGTCTTGGGCACCGGGGCACCGGCCGGGTCCTTGTACCTCGTGTCCACGACGTCGACGGACAGCACCAGCACGTTCGTGGCCGCCAGCCGCTTCCCCGCCGCCGACACGGACTCCCGCGAGCCCTCGCTGCGCAGCCACTGCTTCTGCTTGCCCGACCAGTCCCACACGCTGCGCTGCGCCGGGCTGAGCTCGACGTCCACCGTGGCGGCCTGAGAACCGTCGGCGCTCGCCGTGCCGTCGCCCGCGGCGCCCGCGTAGCGGAACTGTGCGGGCGGGGGTGCCGCCCGGTCGTCGTCGGCCTGGTCGAGGAAGGCCTGCACGTCCCCGACCACGTTGTGCGGCGCGGCGCGGTCCGGGTCGCGGGAGAAGCCCGCGTCGCCGCGGTCCATGATGACCGACTGCGTGCCGGACTTCTCGACCTCCGCGATGAAGGGCGCCTGCCCGCCCGAGTAGGCGAGGACGCCGCCGAGCGGGGCGACGACGTCCGGGTCCATCGGCCGCACCGAGCGCACCGGCTCCACGACCTTCGGGAGCTTCGAGTGGTACACGGCGACGAAGCGCGTGATGCCGCCCTCGACGACCTCCTCCCACACCAGGTCGGCGTCCTCCAGGCCGGTCTGCGGGCGCGCCTCCGGGGCGTTCTCGATCTTGACGGCGAGCGCCGGCCGGGCGGCGACCTCGTCCGACCGGACTCCCGTCAACGGCCAGGCCGGGGGCACCTCCGGGGAGGGTGGCGCGCCCTTGTCCGCGGTGGTGTCGGGCGTGGCCTGCGGGGCGGGCGCGTCGGACGAGCAGGCCCCGAGCGCCAGGAGGGCTGCCAGTGCGACGGCCGTCGCGGTGCCGGCGTGGGACGTGCGGTGCGTGGCGGTCATGCGGTCCTCCGGGAGGCGGCGGGCTGTGCGCGCGATCACAGCTCACCGTATGTCGGGGGATCCCCGATCCGGCGTCAACTCACCCGCCACGACCCGCTGCCGCGCGGCACGAGCTCGATCCACAGGTTCCCGGGGTCGAGCGTGGCGGGCTTCCCGTTCGGTGCCGTGAGGACGAGCCGCGCGCGCGTGCCCTTCTTCTTCCACGTCACGTGCAGCGCCGTGCCCCCGGTGAGGAGCACCCCGCTGCCGCGGCCGGAGAGCCGCGTCTTGGGCACGGGGGCGCCGCTGGGGTCGCGATACCTGGTGTTCTTCATCGCGACGGACAGGACGAGCACGTTCCGCGCGCGCAGCTGGTGCCCGGACGAGACCGACGGCGTCGAGCCGTCGTACCGGGCGTACGTCTTCGTCTTCGCCTTCCACCGCCACACGGTGCGCTGCAGCGGGGAGAGCCGGACGTCGACGACGTGCCCGCGGCGGTCGTTCGTGGCCGCCGAGCCCTGGCCGAGCTTCGCCGCGTAGGAGAACTGGGCGGGCGGCGGCATGGCGCGGCCCTTGTTCGCCTGCTTGGCGAACGTCCTCACCGAGCCGTACACGTTGTGCGGTGCGGGCCGGTCACCGCTGCGCCGGAACCCCGGGTCGCCGCTGTCCATCGTCACCGACTGCACGCCCGCCTTCCCGACGGCGCGGATGAAGGGCGGCTGGCCGCCCGAGTAGGCGAGGATCCCGTGCATCGGGGCGACGATCGCCGGGTCCATGGGGCGCACGGACCGGACCGGGCCCACCGTGGACGGCAGCGACGAGTGGTAGACGGCGACGTAGCGGGTGATCCCGCCCTCCACCACCTGTTCCCACACGATGTCCGCCCGCTGCAGCCCGCGCTGCGGGCGCGCCGCGGTGGAGTTCTCGATCTTCACGGCGACGGCGGGCCGTGCCGGGACCTTCGGGGTGCCGGTCCGCTTGCCGGTCAGCGGCCACACGACGGGCTTCGGCCTCGGCTCGGGCTTCGGCAGCACCGGGGCGGGTGCCGCCGTCTTCGGGACCGCGACGTCCGGCGAGGCGGTCACGGTGGGCGGCGCGGCGGGCTCGCCCGCGCCGCACGCCGTCGTGGCCAGCATCGCGAGCGCGACGAGCGCGGCGGCGGCTCCTGACCGGGCACGGCGCGCCCCGTGGGCGGTGCCTCCGGAGATCGTGGGCATCCTCGGCGTCCTCCTCGACGTGGTCCGGCAGGCGGCCCGCGGGCTCCCCCCGGGCCGGGACCGGACCACCCTACGGCAGGGCGGCCCGGGGGCCGGACCTACCCTGGTGCGGTGCCCGGACCCTCGCTCCCCCCAGCCGTCGGCGCGCTCCGCGACGCCGTGCGCGACGCCCTCGACGGCGGACCCGCCGTCGTCCCCCTGCCCCGCACCACGGCCGCCGCACCGCCCGCGGGCACGGCTCTCGTGGTGCGCACGTCGGGCTCGACGGGCACCCCGCGCGAGGTGGCGCTGACGGCCGACGCGCTGCGGGCGTCGGCGGAGGCGACCCACGAGCGGCTCGGCGGCCCCGGCCGGTGGGTGCTGACGCTGCCCCCGACCCACGTGGCGGGCCTGCAGGTGCTGGTGCGTTCGGTCCTCGCCGGGACGCCCCTGGCGGCCGCGGACCCGGACGCCCGGTTCACGCCCGACGGACTCGCCGACCTGCTCGAGCCCACGCTGGCGGCGGCGGGCGCCGAGCCGGTCTACGTCTCGCTCGTGCCGACCCAGGTGCACCGGCTGCTCACGGCGGCCCAGGACGGCTCCCCGCGCGGGCTGGCGGCGCTGGCCCGGTGCGCGGCGGTGCTGCTCGGTGGCGCGGCGACGCCGCCCGCGCTGCTGGACCGGGCGGCCGGGGCGGGCGTGCGCGTCGTCACGACGTACGGCATGTCCGAGACCGCCGGCGGCTGCGTGTACGACGGCGTGCCCCTGCGCGGCGTCCGCGTGCGCCTGCGCCCCGACCTGTCAGAACCACGCGCGGGTGGGGCATGCCCTGGTTCTGACAGCCCGGTGGCGCTCGAGAGTTGTCAGAACCAGGACCCGTCATACCCGCGCCTGGGTCTGACAACTTCTGCGGTGGGGGTGGTCGAGCTGGGCGGGCCGACCCTCGCGGCGGGCTACCTGGGCGACGACGCAGCCACCGCGGCGGCGTTCCGCACGGACCCGGACGGCACGCGCTGGTTCCGCACGTCGGACCTGGGGCAGCTCGCGCCGGACGGCACGCTGCGCGTCCTGGGACGCGCCGACGACGTCGTCGTGACGGGCGGGGTGAACGTGGCCCCGGCCCCGGTGGAGGCGCTCGTCGGCGAGCTGCTCGGCGCGGAGGCGTGCGTCGTCGGCGTCCCGGACCCGGAGTGGGGGCAGGCGCTCGTCGCCGTCGTGGCCGCTCCCCCGGCATCGTCCGTGCTGACTTCGTCCTCAAACCGGCTCCATGAGGATCAAGTCAGCACGGACGAT
>NZ_JBHUWC010000172.1:0-8657 GCF_042670225.1 Isoptericola sp. NPDC057191
TGCGCGCCCGCCCCCCCCCGCCGGCCGCGCCGCGCTACGTGGACCAGCAGCAGGTCCTGCGCGAGGAGATGATCGCCGCGCTGACCCGCGTCATGGCCGCCCTCGGTCTGCGGTTCGCCGTCGACGAGCACGTGGCGATCGACCTGCTCCTGGGCGCCCACGAGGCCGGCCAGCGCGCGGCGATGCTCCCCGCCACCACCGCGCGCCGCGACGCCAGCGCCATGCTCGAGGTCCTCGTCGACCTCATCGTCACGCCCGCCTGACCGCCCTGCCGGAGGGTCAGAGGTAGGCGGGCAGCTCCGGCTCGGCGTCCAGGACGTGCTCCGCGAGGAACGCCAGCACCACCTGGTACCAGACCTTCGCGTGCTGCGGTGCGAGCACCCAGTGGTTCTCGTCGGGGAAGTACAGGAAGCGGTGCACGGTGCTGCCGTCGTCGTCGGCCGGGAGACCTGACTTCGTGAGCAGCTCCTGCCAGAGGCGCAGCCCCTCCCCGATGGGCACGCGGTAGTCCTTGTCGCCGTGGATCACCAGCATCGGGGTGCGGATGTCGCCCACGTACCGGTGCGGGCTGTGGACCTCCGTCATCTCGGGCGTCATCTCGCGGTTCCAGTAGTACGCGCCGTCCGTGGTGGGGCCGAACTGGTCGAGCGCCCACAGGCTGGCGTGCGTGACGATCGCCCGGAAGCGGTCGGTGTGCCCGGCCACCCAGTTCGCCATGTAGCCGCCGAACGAGCCACCCATGGCGGCGGTCCGTGTCGCGTCGATCTCCGGCAACGCCTCGGCGGCGTCGGTGATCGCCATGAGGTCGGTGAACGGCGCGTCGCCCCAGGCGCCCCAGCCGCGCTGGACGAAGTCCTGGCCGTACCCGGTGGACAGGGCCGGGTCGGGCAGCAGGACGGCGTACCCGCGCGCGACCATCAGCCACGGGTTCCAGCGCCAGCTCCACGCGTTCCACGTGCTCAGCGGCCCGCCGTGGATCCACAGCAGCAGCGGCGCGGGAGCGTCGGCGGCGGCACCCTCGGGGAGCGCGAGCCAGGCGCGGACGCGCACGCCGTCCGCCGTCGTCGTGTCCACCTCGGTGAGGGTCCCCGGCAGCGCGGGTGCGGGGACGGGGCCGCGCAGCGCGTCGGCCGCCAGGGGGGTGCGCTCGCCCGGCGCGCCCGTCGCGACGAAGGCGGCGAGGTCGATCCGCACCGGCTCGGACGGCGCGGCGTAGCTGGTGCGCAGGGCGTAGAGCGCGGCGCCGTCGGGCGCGGCCTGCACGTCCGTGAACGTCGCGGCGTCGGAGGTGAGCCGCTCCACCGTGACGGGCTCGTCGGCGCCGGGGCCGCCCGGGCCGAACGTCAGCAGGAACAGCGGTCCGCGACCGTCCTCGTCGGCGGTGACCACCAGGCCCGACCCGTCGGGCAGCCACGTGATGGCTCCGGGCCAGCGGTCCCAGTCGTCGGCGAGCACCACGGGCTCGGCGTCGGGGTCGTCGAGCGGGACGAGGCCGAGCCGCACGACCGGCGCCTCCTGCGGCGTCGTGACCGACTCGGACAGGAAGGCCACCCAGCGCCCGTCCGCGGAGACGGCCGGGCCGAAGGCGTCGGCGTCCGGGTCGTCCACCAGGGTGCAGCGCTCGCCCGTGGCCGTGTCGACCGCGACGAGCGTGACGCGCACCGCGGCACCTGCGTCACCCACGTTCCACGTCGTGACGAGCGTGGCGCCGTCGGGCGTGAGGTCGGCCTGGTGCTCGTCGAGCTGGCGGCCGGGACCGGTGAGCTGGCGCAGGTCGAGGCGTGCCTCGTCGGCGGTGAGCGGGGCGGCGAACCGTCGGACGGCGTCCGGCCCCAGGTCGGAGTCCCAGTGCCGCACCGGGTACCCGGCGTGCAGGATCGCGGACAGCTTGCGGTCGGTGCGCTCACCGCGGAGCTTCTCGTCCTCCGGCAGGTCCGCCGCCGCCGGCAGCAGCGGCGCCGCGACGGACACGACGTCGGCCGCCCGCGCCGCCAGCACACCGCTCACCCCACCGGGGGCGGTCGCGACGACCCGCGCCTCGCCGCCGCCCGCGGGCAGCAGCCACAGCGCGGACTTCGGCTCGTCGTCGTCCTTCTCTGCCGCGGGGTCCGGGCGGGCCGACGTGAACAGCACGTCGCCCGAGGCCGCGAACACCGCCGACGACTCGCCCTTGCGGCTGCGCGTGAGCCGCCGCGCCGGGGCGGTGCCCGCGGGGTCGACCTCCCACACGGCCGTCGTCCAGCCGGTGCGCTTCGCGTCGAGCGTCTGGACGGTCGTGACGAGGCGGGAACCGTCCGGGCTGAGCGCGAGCCCGGCGACGCGCGGGAGCTCGAGGTAGTGGTCGAGGTCGTGGAAGGGCGTGGAGGCGTCGTTGTCCTGGATCACGGCCCCGGTCTACCACAGCCCCCGCCGAACAGGTGGTTGTTCACCGAATGAGCCTTCATTCGGTGAACAACCGCCTGTTCGGCACGGCGGGCGACGGGTCGTAGAAGCCGGCGAACGCGGCGACGAGGCGCCGGGACGACTCGATCATCGCGCTCCACGTCATCCCCGCGACGTGCGGCGTGAGGATCGCGTGCGGGTTCCCGGTCAGCGGCGACGCGAAGCGTTCGCCCTCCACCGCGAAGACGTCGAGCGCCGCGACCGCGGGGCCCCGGTCGGGCGTCCGCAGCACGGCGTCGAGCGCGTCCTCGTCGACGATGCCGCCCCGCGCCGTACAGACGAGGAGCGATCCCGGACGCATGACTCCCAGCTCACCCGCGCCGACCATCCCGCGCGTCTCCGCGGAGAGCGGGACGTGCAGGGAGACGAGGTCGGACGACGCCAGCAGCGCAGGCAACGCGACCGCCCGCTCGACACCCCACTCGCGCGCCGCCTCCGGCGTGAACCGCGAGGTCCCCAGCACAGCCACCGTGGCGCCGAACGCCCGCACCAGCCGCGCCACCTCCCGCGCCGTCGCACCGGCCCCGACCAGTCCCACGCGGCAGCCCGCGAGGCCCTGCGCCGGACTCGCCCCCGCGGCGTCGGCCCATCGACCGGAGTGCAGGACGGCGCTGCGCCTCGACACACCGCGAAGGCCGTCGAGCACGAGGGCGAGGGTGTGCTCGGCGACCGCGACGGCGTAGGCGCCCGGCGTCGAGAGCACCTCGATCCCCAGCCGCCGGCACGCCGCAGCATCCACCGTGTCCACGCCGGTGGCAGCGCGACCCACGACGCGCAACGGCTGGTCGTGGGCGGGGTCCGCAAGACGTCCCAGCACCGTCGCGTCGAGCGGGATCCCTGCCCGGAACTTCAGTCCGTCGAAACCTGAGAAGCGCTCGGCCGCGGCGACCAGCGCAGCGCGTCGAACCCGTCGAGGTCCACCACGTCACCCTGCTCTGCGAGCGCGGCGCGCTCCCCCGGGTCGGGCACGCGCCGCACGTTGACGACCGGCCGGAGGCCGAGGGCCCGCAGCGCCCCCAGCTCGACCGGCCCTTGCGCGCCCGGGGCCGGGTCGACGACGAGCACGCGGGGCTGAGCGGGGCGACGCGACATCGGAGAACCGTACCGACCCCCGCCGAACAGGTGGTTGTTCACCGAATGAGCGTTCATTCGGTGAACAACCGCCTGTTCGGCCGCCCGGTGGGGGTGTCGGGGAACGTCGGATGAACGTTCGCTGAACTTGTTCGCCGGGACGCCCCGTGCGGTTGAGCGGGCACCTCGTCATCGGGCACGGTCTCGTCGTGAGACCACCGTCGCCCCGTTCCACCCATCAGCCTCCGCTGCCCGCCACCGCCGACCTCGTCGTCGTCGGGGCAGGGATCGTGGGCCTCGCGCACGCGCTGGAGGCGCACGCCCGAGGGCACTCGGTGCTGGTCGTGGAGCGCGACCCGCGGCCCGACGGCGCGTCCGCCCGGCGCAGCGGCCACGTGGCAGTCACGACGCAGGACGCCGCGACCCTCTCGTGTGCGCTCGCGACGCGGGAACGCTGGCTCAAGCTGGGCCGCGAGGCCGGGTTCTGGGTCAAGGACACCGGAGCCGTGGTGGTCGCACGCTCCACCGACGAGCTCGCCGTCCTCGACGACCTGGTGGCCGCCCGCGACGGCGACGCGCAGCTCCTCGACGCCGCCCAGACGACGGAACGGGCCCGCGTGGCCTCGGACGACGTCGTCGGCGGCGCGTTCCTGCCCCTCGACCTGCGGGTCGACGCGCGCGATGCGCTCCGGGCGCTCGCTGCCGCCCTCGACGCCCGCCCCCGGGCCGACGTCGCCTGGTCCACGACGGCGCTCACGTTCGAGGCGGGCACCGGGCGCACGCTCGTCCGCGCCTCACGCGGGGAGGTCGTGGCCAGGCGGGTGCTGGTCGCCGTCGGCGCGGACCTCGACCGGTTCTTCCCCGACGAGACCGCGCGCACCGGCCTGCGGCACGACGTCCGCCAGGTCCTGCGCGTCGCGGTGCCGGGACGGGCGCACGACCCGTCCGGCCCCGCCGTCCTGGGTGGGACGACCCTCCTGCGCGACGCCGCCTATGTGCACAGCCCCGCCCTGGCGGACGTGCGCGAGCGCCTGCGCACGCACGCCCCGGAGCTTCTCGACGCGGCCGTCCACCTGGCGTTCACCCCGCACTCGGGCGACGGCTCGCTGCTGCTCGGCACGGCGCGTCGCCCCGACGCGGAGCGCGGCGCCGACACGGCACTCGACCGTGCCCCGGAACGCTCCGAGGCCGCCGACGCGCTCCTCCTGCGGGAGGCGACGGCCCTGCTCGGGCGGCCTGTGGAGGTGCAGCGCCGCTGGGCCGTGCCCGACGTCGTCGTGCCCCGGCCGCGCCGCGGACCGTTCGCCGGCACGCCCTTCGTCGTCGCCGACCCCGCTCCAGGGGTCACCACCGTGACCGTCGCCGACGGGCTGGGCACCACCACCGCGCTCGGTCTCGCCGCGAAGGTCGTCGACGGCTTGCTCTGAGGCCCGGGTAGTACTCCCTACTACCTCGCGGTGGGTCCCACTACCTCACGGTGATACCGACTACCTCGGCACGCCCCGAACTACCTCGCCGCACCTCGAACTACCTCGGCACGCCCCGAACTACCTCGGCATGGCTGGAACTACTTCGCGGGGGGTTCGACTACCTCGGGGGCTGGCGGTCGTCGCGGTCGGCCATCCGGGCGAGCATGGCGTTGTACTCCTCGAGCTCGGCGTCCCCGTCGCGGTCCGCCTTGCGGTCCCGGCGGCGCGCCTCGCGCTCGTCCGACGTCGTCCACTGGATCGCGACGGCGATCGCGAGCGCCAGCGTCGGCAGCTCGCCGATACCCCACGCCACACCGCCGCCGCGCTGCTGGTCGTCGATCGCGGGCAGGCCCCACGGGCGCCCCATGTTGCCGAACCAGTCGGCCACGAGGAGCGACGTCCCGGTCGTGAGCACGACGCCGAAGAACGCGTGGAACGCCATGGTCGCGAACAGGAGCAGCAGCCGCTGGGGGTAGCCGGGACGCTTGGGCCCGGGGTCGATGCCGACCAGCGCGTTGGCGAAGAGGTAGCCCACCAGCGTGAAGTGCACGATCATCCACACGTGCCCGGCGTGGTTGCGCAGCGCGAACTCGAACGCCGGCGTGTAGTAGAACGCGATCATGCCGCCCGCGAAGAGCACGGCGGCCACCACCGGGCGGGCGATGAACTGGCCGAAGCGCGAGTGCACCAGCCCGAGCACCCACTCGCGCGGGCCGCGGCTGCCGTCCTTGCGGGCGGGGATGGCGCGCAGCAGCAGCGTGACCGGCGCGGCGAGCACGAGGAACAGCGGCACCAGCATCGCCAGGACCATGTGCTGCACCATGTGGCCGCTGAAGATCACGTGCCCGTAGACCGCCGGGCCGCCGCTGGTCACCCAGAACATCACGACCATGCCGAGGCACCACGACACGGTCCGTCCCACGGGCCAGCGGTCCCCGCGTCGCGCGAGCCGCAGGGCCCAGCGCACGTAGACGACCAGTCCGGCCACGCACGCGAACGCCAGGAGCGGGTCGAGGCTCCACTCGGTGAACCAGCGCGCCATCGTCGGCTCGGGCGGCAGCGCCTCGCCGGTGAGCTGGAACGCGGGCGAGACGTCCACCGGCACCTCGTCGGGGACGGGCGGGGCGGTGGAGCCCAGCGCCACGGCCACGCCGGAGACCGCACCGATGACGAGCAGCTCGACGGCGAGCAGGCGCCAGAACAGCCGCCGCACGGCGCCCCGCGTGTCCGCCCGCCCGAGGCGGCCCACCACCCACATCCGGTGCGCGAACCCGAACGCGCCGAGCGCCACCATGAGCACGGCCTTCGTGAGCAGGAGCACGCCGTACGGGGTGAGCAGGTCGCCGAACGACTCCATGCGGATCCACGCGTTGGCGATGCCCGAGAGGCCGACGGCGGCGAAGCACCAGCCCGCGACGGGCGAGAAGCGCGCGACGGCGGACGCGGCGGCACGGCCGTCGTCGTTCCCGTCCCCTCGGGTCAGGACGGCGACGAGCAGCGCCCCCAGGCCGCCCACCCACACGGCGGCCCCGACGAGGTGCAGCAGCATCGCGCCCACGGCGAGCTCGTGGTTCGCGGCGCCCGACGCGTGCCCGGTGGTGGACTGCATGGCCAGCGCGGCGACGGGCAGGGCCGCCGTCCACAGGGCGCCCACCGGCCCGCGGACCGCCATCGCGAGCGCGGACGTCAGCGCCGCGACGACGATGATCGCGAGGTAGAGCTTGCCCAGGTCGAGGTCCGTGACGAACTGCGCGAGGCCCTGCCCGAACGCCGGCGAGGAGGGCGCCGTGCCCGAGATGTTGGCGTACCGCAGCACGAGCTGCAGGACGGCGGCCACGGCCCACACGGCGCTGGCGGCGCCCGCCGTGGTGAGCACCCGCGTCTGCGCTCGTCCCGGCGGCAGCAGGCAGGCCGCCGTGAGCAGCGAACCGAGGGTCACGGCCACGCTGAGCTCGGTGAGCACGGTGGTCATGGGCAGGCCGTAGCGCACGACCGCGCCCGGGTCGGTGAACCCGCTCAGCGCGGCGAACGCGCCGGAGTAGGCTCCGCCGACCAGGACGGCGAGGACGGCGACGAGGACGGCTGCGGGACCGGCGGCGACGAGCCACCACGGTCGCGGCGGCACGCTCGGGGTACCGCCCGGCCGCCGGACGGCGGGGGCTGCGGAGGTCACCCGTCCAGCCTAGGGGCGAGTCGGAGCGGCCCGGGCCCCTCCCGGTGTGACGCTGCCGTCTGCCCACCCTTCCCAATCGAACGATTATCGATTAGTCTCCAGGCGTCACGTCCACCGCACGTCACTTCACCGTCGCAGGCAGACCGGGCCGGGCACGCGCAGCAGCGAGCCGGCAGCGGGCGGCGACCCGAGAGGATCAACGATGATCAAGCACCGCACCCTCGCGAGCGTGGGCACCCTCACGGTGGCCGCGCTCGCCCTGACCGGCTGCGCCGGCTCCGACGACGACGGCAGCGCCGGCGGCACGACCGAGGTCAGCCTGCTCGTCAACGTGACCCCGAACCTCACCGAGGAGTTCTGGAACGACCTCGTCAAGCCGTTCGAGGACGCCCACCCCGACATCGACGTCGTCGTCCAGAACCCGGGTGCCGAGGGCGTGGCCGCCGCCCTCCCCCGCCTCCTCACGGCGGGCGACGCCCCCGACGTCGTCCAGTCGATGCCCCCGACCGTCGACCTCGCCCCGGAGCTCGTCGACCTCTCCGGGTACGACTGGGCGAAGACCGGCCCCCTGGCCGACCAGTACTCGATCGACGGCAAGTACTACATGGCCGGGATCGGCTTCCAGCTGCAGAGCCTGTGGTTCTACAACAAGTCCGCGTTCGAGGAGGCCGGCATCAGCGAGGTGCCGACCACCGTCGACGAGCTCACCGCCGACCTCGGCAAGCTCAAGGACGCGGGCTGGACGCCGGTCCAGACCGGCGGCGACTGGATGACGAGCCACTCCCTGCAGGCCCTCGGCCTGCCGTCGATCGTCGGGCAGGACCCGGACTGGTACGCCCACATGAGCGCGGGCGAGGCCACGTTCTCCGACACGTACGGCGACGCCGTCGCCACCTACGCCGACTGGGTCGCGAAGGGCTACGTCCCCAAGGACGCGCTGGGCATCAAGTACCCGGACGCCGAGCAGGCGTTCCTGTCCGGCAAGAGCGCGATCTACCCGATGGGCAGCTGGTTCGCCGGCACCGAGGCCAAGGCGGCGGACAAGCCGGAGATCGGTGTCTTCCGCGCCCCGGCCGTCGACGGCGTCGCCGCCCCCGCGATGGGCGCGAACATCGCGAGCCCGTACTCCATCCTCAAGGCGAGCAAGAACCAGGACGCGGCGGCACAGCTCGTCGAGTTCCTCGTCACCGACAAGACGGCGGTCGCGGACCAGCTCGAGGTCGACGGCAACTTCCGCGACGGCTACGAGTACGAGATGGACGACCTCGGCAAGGAGCTGCTGCAGATCGTGGCGGACACGCCCGCCGAGTCGTACACCCCGACCGGCCAGGGCTACGGCGAGCGCACGCTGCCGACCGGCTACTCGGACGAGATCAACGCCCAGACCCAGGCGCTGATCGGTGGCACGCCGGCCGACAAGGTCGACGCCGCGATGGACGACTGGTTCGCCTCCACCGTGGGCTGACCCACCCCGCCACCCACCCGCCCGGGCGCGGCACAGC
>NZ_JBHUWC010000173.1:0-8591 GCF_042670225.1 Isoptericola sp. NPDC057191
CGAGGAAGTGCCAACCCCCCCGAGCCTCTACATCACGCACGGTCATGAACTACCTCGGCGCGGTGGGAACTACCTCGGCGCGGTTCGAACTATCTCGGCGCGGTGGGAACTACCTCGGCGCGGTGGGAACTACCTCGCCGAGCCCCGGACTACCTCGGCGGGAGGCGGTGCCCGATCAGGGCGAGGTTCTGGAGCGTGGCGAGGCTGCACTGTGCGGCGTCGTTGGTGGACAGGGTGCGGGCCTCGTCGATCGGCACGAGCGTCTCCGGCGGCAGGACCGGCACGGGACGGAAGGCCTCCTCCCCCATGAACTCGCCCCCGCGGAAGTAGGCACGCCACGCGACGTCCGCCAGCCCGTCGTCGCCCAGCCGGTGCGCGGCGTAGGCGGCGAGCCGGGAGTGCGCCTGCTCGAGGTTCGTGCCCGTGAGGACGTTGCCCAGCTCCGCCTGCTGCTCCGCGGGCGTCGCGAGGTAGAGGCGGCAGTACTGCAGCCAGGCGGCCTTGAAGCCGGGCGCGTCGACCAGGCCGGCGTCGACCAGCGACACCAGCTCGGAGCAGATCTCGACCAGGCCGAAGACGGCGGACAGGTGCGAGACCGTGACGCGGTCACGGTCGGTGGCGAAGCGGCCCGTGTCCAGGTCGTACAGCGCCTCGCCGGTGAAGAAGCCGTGCGGCAGCGCGCCGATGTCGGTCATCGTGCCGACGAGACGGTCGCGCGACCGCTCGTCACCCGTGATCTCCCAGTCCGCGAGCCACGTGGCGGCCAGCGCGCTCCAGTCGGTGCCGAGCCCGACGGCGAGGGCGTCGCGGCGCGGGCGGTAGGTGGCGGCGTCGGGACGCACCTTGCGCGTCGGGTCGAGACCCAGGAACGTCCGGTCCGAGTCCCGCTGCGCGACCATGAGGTCGCGCGTGTGCTCGTCGCCCGTGAGGAAGTAGTGCGGCCGCCGGTACGCCGGCGTCGAGATCCGCAGCTGCTTGGCGCTGCAGCCCCAGTGCTGCACGTTGTGCCGGCTGCCGAGCCCCTCCCACGGGCCGGCGTGGTAGACGTCCACGTCGCCCGTGTGCCGGGTCATGCGCTCCGCGAGCCGGAAGACGTCCGCCCGGCCGGTGCGCAGGAACGACGTCCACAGCCACAGGTCCGGGGACAGCTCCGAGTTGTCCCAGGCGTAGCCGCCCACGTCGTAGCGCCACACGTGCCGGTCGGGGTCGTAGGCGTGCATGACGTCGCCGAAGTGCCAGAAGCCGTACCAGGAGCGCTGGTCCACCTGGCCGACGTAGAAGTCGAGCAGGGTGGCCAGGCGGTCCTCGAGGTCGGCACGCTCCGGGGTGGCGCGGTCCACGAGGTCCCAGTCGCCGAGGACGCCGGCGGCGTGCAGCGCCTCGGGCGTCGGCACGAGCTGGGGCCGGACGGCGGTGGCCGCGGCGAGGCGGGCCAGCACGCCGGCGTCGGGCGTGGCGGCGAAGGCGGTGACGGTGAGCTCGTGCGTGCGGCCGATGCCCTGCGCGGACCCGAACCCCGGCTCGTAGTCCTCGTACGTGATCTCGAGCGCGTCGAGCTGGTCGTCGAACGAGTCCTGGCCGAGGCCGTCGTGGTAGAAGCGCAGATCCATCGGCGCGGCGTCGGGCGACCAGAGCCAGGTCGTGAGGGTGCCGACGTCGGAGGCCGCCCCCGCGACGTCGATCCCCGTCGGGTGCGACTGCCAGAACCCGGTGAGCCCGACCGCGAGGCCGCCGGCCGTGTCGCCCAGGTAGCCGAGCCCCTCGGAGCGCGTGCCCTGCGCGACGTCGATCCACGGCCGGACGGCCGCGGTCCTCTTCTGCACGGTGAAGCCGTGCGCGGACAGCTGGCGCAGCGACCACGCGTCCCAGGCCGGCACCCAGCGCAGCCGGTCAGTGACGCGCGCGTCCCACTGGGCGAGCGGGGGTGTAGGGCGGCCCGCCACCTGGGCGGCGCGCACGTCCGCGCCCGGGTCACGACGCAGCCCCGTGACACCCTGCACGGCCTCGCGCACCAGGCCGCCGTCGGCACCCGCGAGGCGAACGTGCCGGTCGTACGGGGCGGCACGCAGGTGCACGTCGAACCGCAGCCCCAGCGCGGCGAGGAAGTCCTGCTCCGGGTCGCCGTCCCAGACGAACGAGTGCACCAGCCGGAACGTCGGCGCCCCGGCGGCGAGCACCAGACGGAGGGTGAACGGGAGCCAGCCCGCGGCGGCGTCGTCGTGGGCGCGCTCGACGTCGCGGTGCAGGCCCGTCACCCGCACCACGGCACGCAGCGGGCCCGCCTGCTCGACGACGACCTCCCGCACGACGCCGACCGCGTCCTGGCGGGCGCGGTGGTCGGGCTCCGGGTGGTCCTGGCGGCTGGACACGAGCCGGCCGGCGCGCGCCACCTCGACGGCGCCGGTCCCCGTGCCCGCCCGCACCGAGCGCACGACGTCCGGCCCCGAGCGGGCGACCACGACGACGCACGCGCCCGTGTCCACGACCACCTCGTCGTCGCGCTCGACGACCGTGACGACCGGGCCGTCCGCCGCCTCGCCGTGCGCCTCGCCGTCCCCCTCGCCGTCCGCCGACGTCACCCGGTACGACGTGCTCGGCACCTGCCCGGCGCCGAGGGCGACGCCGGACCACTTCACGCTGCCGTCGGGCCACGTCGCGAGCGGCCAGGTCTGCGCGGGGACGACGCGGCCGTCGGCGTCGACGACGACGAGCGAGCCGGCGTCGCGCACCGCTCCCGGGCGGAACGGGACGCCGCAGGTGACGCCCCCGACGGCGAGGTCCGGCGCGGCGTCCTCCAGCCAGCGCAGGGGGACGTCGGCGGCGGCGCGCGGACGCTGGGCGGCGGGAGCTTCCGTGCTGAGAGCGGTGGTCATGACAGGGGGGTCACCTCGAGGTTGCGGTAGTGGGCCACGAGCGGGGACATCTGCCGGAAGCCGATCCGGCCGGCGCCGAGCGGCGCGTCGTCGTGGAAGGTGAAGAGGGTGAGGTCGTCGATCGCGAAGGCGACGTCGGCGCCGCGCTTGGTGACGCGCACGCGATAGTGGCCGTCCGCGTCGTCCGGGCCGGGCAGCGGGTCGGCGCCCTGCGCGACCAGGTGGAATCCCGGGCTCTTGCGCAGGTTGCAGGTGCGGAACCGCTTCTCGGTGGCCCACTTGCGGCGCAGGTAGGACACGTGGAGCGTCGCGACGTCGCCCGAGTGATACTGCGGGTAGTAGCCGGTCCGCTCGGCCAGCGCGGGGTCGAAGAGGTCGCGCCCGCCGGTCCCGGTCGCCGCGAAGAACAGCATCGCCAGGCCGTCGCCGTCCAGCGGCCGGAAGTCCCACGCGACCTCGACGTCGGCGGCGAAGACCTCGGGGCACCAGAGGGTGAAGTGCGCGTGGTCGCCGCGGCCGTCGGCCGCGAGCGCGACCTCGTCCGCGGTGCTGCGCAGCACCACGCCGCCCTCCGTGTGGTCCACGCCCACCGGGCCCTCGGCCACCCAGCCCGCCAGGTCCGACGGCGTGGCGAGCGCGTTGCGGTAGACGGTCACGGCTGCACCACCCACGCGCCGAGCGCCTCCTCCTGGTCGTGCGCGCCGTCGAGGACCGCCAGCGCCTCCGCGACGTACCGCGCGACGGCGCGCGCGCCCGCCGTCGTGAAGTGCGTGTTGTCCTTGGCGAGGGCGTCGTCCACGGCCAGCCCGGCGGCGACGGCGGCGCCGTGCGGGAACAGTGCCGCCGACGCCTCTTGCCCGAGCCAGCCGTAGAGCCAGCGCGTGAAGGACGTCAGCTCGAGCACCGGCACGTCCTGCGCGCGCCCGAGGGCACGCACCGCCGCCGGGTAGGGCCCGTGCGACCAGCGCAGCGCGCCGTCGTCGTCGAACAGGCGCCGCTCGACGCTCGTGGCGAGGACGGGGCGTGCGCCGTGCGCGCGCACCTCGTCCACGAACGCCGCCAGCCGCTCCGTGTACCCGCCGTCGGCGGCGAGCGTGGCGGGCTCCTTCTGGTCGTTGTGGCCGAACTGGATCACGACCGTGTCCCCGGGCCGCAGCTCGGCGAGCAGGGCGTCCCAGCGTCCCTCCGCCCGGAACGACGCCGTCGTGGCGCCGCCGATGGCGTGGTTGCGCACGACGTCGTCGGTGCAGGCGGCGAGCTCGTCGCCCCAGCCCAGCAGGGGCACCGCGGCGTGGCCGGACGTGCGGCCCTCGTCGGTGGGGGCGACGGTCGAGTCGCCCGCGAGGTGGATCGTCATGTCAGCCCTTCACGCTGCCGATGAGCATGCCCTTGGCGAAGTGCTTCTGGAGGAACGGGTACGCCAGGAGCACGGGGATCGTGGCCACGATGACCACGGCGAACTTGATGCCCTGCGCGGGGGGCGGCAGGTCGGTGCCCATGTCCTGCGCGGACATCGACGCGGACGCGGTGACCTGGCGCAGGAACATCTGCAGGGTCCACATGTGCTGGTCGCTCAGATAGAGCAGCGGGGACATGTAGTCGTTCCAGATGCCGACCGCGTAGAACAGCGCGAACGTCGCGAGCACCGGCTTGGACAGCGGCACGACGACGTGGCGCAGGATCTGCAGCTCGTGCGCGCCGTCGATCTTCGCGGACTCCTCCAGCTCGTGCGGCAGCTGCTGGAAGAAGTTCTTGATGATGATGAGGCTGAACGGGTTGATCGCCATCGGCAGGACCAGCGCCCAGTAGGAGTTCAGCAGGCCGAGCTGCTTGACCACCAGGAACGTGGGGATCATGCCCGCGGAGAACACCATCGTGAACACGACCACGGTCATGATGGTGCGCCGCCCGGGCAGCTCGACCTTCGACAGCGGGTACGCCATCAGGGCCGTCAGGGCGAGCTGGACCAGCGTGCCGACCAGCGTCACCACGACCGTGGTGACGAAGGCGCGCACGAACGCCGACGAGGACAGGATCGACGCGTAGGAGTCGGTCGTGAAGTCGTGCGGCCACAGGAAGAACGGCCGCGTGGTGAGCTCGTACTCGGTGGCGAACGACCCCGCGAGCACGTACAGGAACGGCAGCAGGGCGACCAGCCCCACCGCGATCAGCAGCACGACGTTCACGGCGTCGAACGCGCGCCCCGCGCGGGTGTTGAACCGCTGGTGCTGGGTCGAGGCCATCAGAAGATCCCCTGCTGGTTGAAGCGCTTGGCGAGCCAGTTGGTGCCGAAGATCAGCACCAGACCGACGATCGCCTTCGACAGCCCCACCGCGGTGGAGTAGGAGTACGCGCCCTGCTGGATGCCGGTGAAGTAGACGTAGGTGTCGAACACGTCCGCGACGGTGCGGTTCAGCGCGTTGGACATCAGGTAGATCTGCTCGAACCCGGTGTTGAGGATCTCCCCGGTCTGCAGGATGAGCATGACGATGATCGTGGGGCGGATCGCGGGCAGCGTGATGTGCCAGGTGCGCTGCCAGCGGCCCGCGCCGTCGATCACCGCGGCCTCGTACTGCTCCTGGTCCACCCCCGCCAGCGCGGCGAGGAAGATGATCGTGCCCCACCCGGTCGACTTCCAGATGATCTGCAGCAGGATCAGGGGACGGAACCAGGCCGGGTCGGCGAGGTAGTTCGTCTCGTGCCCGGACAGCCCGTCCAAGAAGCTCGACAACGGGCCCGTGCCGATCGCGAACAGCAGCGCGGTCAGGGACACCACGACCGTCCAGGACAGGAAGTGCGGGATGTAGACCAGGGTCTGCACCGTGCGCTTGAGCACCGACAGCCGGACCTCGTTGAGCAGCAGCGCGAGCACGATCGTCAGCGGGAACGCGACGAACAGGCTCAGCGCCGCCAGGATCAGCGTGTTGCCCAGCAGCCGGGGGAAGTCGGGGTTGGTGAAGAACTCCTCGAAGTGCTGCCAGCCCACCCATTCGGACCCCTGGACGCCCAGGAACGGCACGTAGTTCTTGAACGCGATCTGCGCGCCCCACATCGGCCAGATGCGGAACAGCGCGAAGTACAGCACCCCCGGCAGCAGCATCACCAGCAGCCACCGGAACCGGACCACGCGCGCCCACCGGCGGTGCGGGCGCGGGGCCGGGGCGGGCGGGGCCGGCACGCCGACCCGTTCGACGTCGACGACGGTCGTCATCGCAGCCTCCATCTCGGACGGGGCGCGGGGCCGGGCCGGGGCCCGTGCGGGCCGGTCCGGCCCCGCGCCGGAAGGGATCAGCCGAGCTGGCCGTAGAGCTCGTTCATCTCGGCGGTCACCTGGTCGCCGCCGCTGGACTTCCACTGCGCGATCGCCGCGTCCAGTCCGGCGTCGTCGATCTGGCCGCTGATGTACTGGATCCGGGCGTCCGCGATGATCTGGTCGAGCTGCACGCCGTTCGTCGAGTAGGTCTTCGAGACGAGCGCACCTGCCGGGTTGAAGACCGCCTTCTGCAGGTCCTTCTCCTGCAGGTCGAGCCGCTCCTGTGCGAGCTCCTCGTCGTACTTCGTCTCCGGCTTCGGCTTGTACGCCTCGAAGCCCGCGACGTTCGTGCCGATCTGGGCCCACGAGCCCGACACGACGTCGGTGTAGTCCTGCTTCGACTTGTCGAACACGGCGTAGCCGTCCTCGACGGTGAAGTTGTCGCCCTCGATCCCGTTGTTCTCGAGGATCTGCGCGTCCTTGCCGGCGAGCGCGTCGAGCGCCTCGAGGACCTGCGCGAGCTGGTCCTCCGTCTGCACGGACGCCTTGGGGATCGCGAGGAAGCCGCTGTAGCCCGGCGTCGGGAGCGCGAAGTCGCCGTTCGGGCCGGCGATGTTGCCCACGAGCGCGACCTTCTGGTCGTACGTCTTCGGGTCCTGGTCCTTGAACAGGTCGGCCAGCTGGGCGGCGCGGGACTGGACGTCGATGATGATGCCGCCCTTGCCGTTGAGGAACGGCTCGTTCCACCCGGTGGTGCCGTCCATCGTGGCGTAGTCCTTGTTGACGTAGCCGGACTGGATGAGCGTCTTCTCGTAGTCGAGCGCCTGCTTCCACTCCGGGGTGGTGAAGGACGGGACGAGCTGGCCGCCGTCGTCCTTCCACACGTTGCCCGCGCCGAACCACGTCTCGATCGCGTCGTAGGGGCTGCCCGTGCCGATGCTCGCGCCCCAGGCCGGGATGATCATCCCGTAGGTGTCGTCCTTGCCGTTGCCGTCGGGGTCGTCCTCGGTGAACGCCTTGGCGACCGCCATCAGCTCGTCCGTGTTCGTGGGCTCGTCCAGCCCGAGGTTCTTCAGCCAGTCCTTGCGGATGCTGATCGACGTGCGCACGACGTCGCGCGCCCGGTAGACGCCGTAGACCTTGCCGTTCACGCTCGACGCCTGCTGCACGTCCTCGTTCTCGGTCACGAGGTTCGGGTAGTCGCCGGAGGCGAGGTAGTCCGTGAGGTCCCAGAAGCCGCCGGCCTCCGCCGTCTGCACGAAGCCCTGGCTCTTCTGCTGGATCACCATGACGTCGGGGATGTCGTCACCGGCGAGCACCACGTTGGTGCGGTCGCCGTACTCGGCGTTCGGCACCCACTGCATGTCGAGGTCCAGGCCCGCGACCTCCGACAGCTTCTTGCCCACGGGGTCGTCGGCCTCCGGCGGTGTCGCCGACAGGTACGGCGCCATGATCGACAGCGAGTCCAGGGCCTCGCCGCCACCACCGCCGCCGCCGTCGCCCGAGCCGCCGCTGCAGGCGGCGAGCGCGAGGCTCCCCGCCGCGAGGAGGGCGAGAGGGGCCAGCCGTCGTGAGTTCATGGTCGTCCTTTCGTCGGAGTGCACGTCGTCGTTCACTCGTCGAGGGGGTCGGGGGCCGCCGGGTGCTGCTCGAGGTTGCGGTCGTTGGCGGCGTAGAAGGACAGGCAGAGGGCCGTGCTCAGGTACACCCACGCGCCGATCGACACGACGGGCAGGAGTCCGGGCACGAACGCGGTGACGACGCCGACCAGCGCCGTCGTCGCCGCGAGCAGGAGGGGCGCGCCGGGGAAGCGCAGCAGGAACGTCCACGCCAGCCGGGGCACGTCGCGCCGGCGCAGGTCGTAGTGGGCGTCCATCGTCACGGCGAGGAGCAGGTGCACGACGGCGAGGCCGCCCACCACGGCGAGCGCGACGCGCAGCGCGGTGGGTGCGCCGTCGAGCGCGACGAGGCTGGTGGCTGTGAGGACGAGCGTCACCAGTGGCGGTGCGGCGACGACGTTGGCGCGGCCGAAGCCGGCCGTCCAGGTCCGGGCGAAGGCCCGCACCGTGCGCTGGGCGTCGCCCCGCAGGCGGGTGCGGCTGCACGCCGCCCCGGCCGCGAGCGCCGGGCCAAGGCCGAGCACCACGCCCCCGGCGAGGGTCCCGGCCAGCACGAGGAGGTTGAGCAGGCCGAGGAACGCCACCGTGTCGACCCAGCCGAACCAGCGCTCGACGCGCGCGGCGCCGGGTGCACCATGACTGCCGTCGGCCTGTGCCGAATCCACGACCGCCATCGGTCCCACCCCATCTCCATCGATGCACGGGCGACGCCGCCCGTGGTCCTCCGCAGATCGTCGACGATCTGCGGTAAGGCCTTTCCCGGTTGAATGGATTCACCGTAGGGGTCGGCGTCGCCCTCGTCAACAGTCCGAGGAGGACGGGTGCGGCCGGCGCGCCGTGCGGGTG
>NZ_JBHUWC010000174.1:0-8575 GCF_042670225.1 Isoptericola sp. NPDC057191
CCTCAGTCCATCCGCTCGTAGGCGGCCGTCGTGAGGAAGTCGACGTACTCGTCGGCGACGGCGACCTCCATGAAGGTGCTCCGCGCCTCGTCGTAGTCGGAGGGGTCGCCGGGGAGCTTCGCGACCTCCTCCTCGACGACGCGGTCGACGAGCTCGCGCGTCACCGTCTCGCCCGTGTCGGCGAGGACGACGCCGTTGTGCAGCCACTGCCACACCTGCGACCGGGAGATCTCCGCGGTCGCGGCGTCCTCCATGAGGCCGAAGATGGCGACGGCACCGAGGCCGCCCAGCCAGGCGCGCAGGTACTGGATGCCGACGGACACGTTGTTGCGCAGGCCCGCCTCGGTGACCGTGCCCGGCGTCCGGTCCACGGACAGCAGGTCCGCCGCGGTCACGTGCACGTCGTCACGGACGCGGTCGATCTGGTTCGGCCGCTCCCCCAGCACCTCGGTGAAGACCTCCTTGCAGGTGGCGACCATGCCCGGGTGCGCCACCCAGGAGCCGTCGAAGCCGTCGCCGGCCTCCCGCGCCTTGTCGGCGCGGACCTTCGCGTACGCCTGCTCGTTGGCCTCGGCGTCCTTGCTCGGGATGAAGGCGGCCATGCCGCCGATCGCGTGGGCGCCGCGCTTGTGGCACGTCGACACGAGCAGCTCGGTGTAGGCCCGCATGAACGGCACCGTCATCGTGATCTGGTTGCGGTCCGGCAGCAGGAACTCGCCGCCTCGCGTGCGGAAGTTCTTCACCACGGAGAACAGGTAGTCCCAGCGGCCCGCGTTGAGCCCGGCCGAGTGCTCGCGCAGCTCGTAGAGGATCTCCTCCATCTCGAACGCGGCCGGGATGGTCTCGATCAGCACCGTGGCGCGGATGGTGCCGTGCGGGATGCCGAGGGCGTCCTGCGCGATGACGAACGCCTCGTTCCACAGGCGCGCCTCGAGGTGCGACTCCATCTTCGGCAGGTAGAAGTACGGCCCGAGGCCCTTCTCGATCTGCCGCAGGCCTGCCGTCGCGACGTACAGCGCGAAGTCCACGAGCCCGCCGGACGTCTGCTCGCCGTCGACGAGGACGTGCTTCTCGTTCATGTGCCACCCACGGGGGCGCACGATGATCGTCGCGAGGTCCTCGTCGGGCTTGAGCGCGTACGACTTCCCTGCCTCGTTCGTGAAGTCGATCCGGCGCTCGATCGCGTCGAGCAGGTTGAGCTGGCCGCCCACAACGCTGCGCCACTGCGGCGTGTTGGCGTCCTCCTGGTCGGCGAGCCACGTCTTCGCGCCCGAGTTGAGGGCGTTGACCGTCATCTTGCGGTCCGTGGGGCCGGTGATCTCGACGCGGCGGTCGACCAGGCCGGGGGCCGGGGGTGCGACCCGCCAGGAGTCGTCGGCGCGGACGTGCGCGGTCTCCGGGAGGAAGTCGAGCGTGCCGCCCTCGGCGAGCGACCGACGTCGGCGGGCCCGCGCGTCGAGCAGCTCGAGGCGGCGGGCGCCGAGCTGCCGGTGCAGGGTGACGACGAGGTCGAGCGCGGCCGGGGTGAGCACCTCGGTGTCGCGCGCACCGATCTCGGCGGTGATGGTCAGGCCGTCGGGGAGCTCCACGACAGTCCCTCCTTGTTCTCGTGCTGCTCGTTGCATTGCGGAATCTCAGTTACGCCTGGTGAAAACTCGCTGGTGGCACCCTAGCGGGTGGGGCCCGCTCCGGCACCCACGAGACGCGCGCGCAGCGCGGCCACGTGCCCGGTGGCCTCGACGTCGTACTCCGCGCTGCGGACGGTGCCGTCGGGGTCGAGGACGAAGGTGCAGCGGTGCACCCCGTCGAAGGTGCGGTCGCCGACGGTCTTCGGGCCCCACGTCCCGTAGGCGTCGGCCACGGCGTGGTCCGCGTCGCTCAGCAGGGGGAACGTCAGGCGCTCCGCCTCCACGAAGGCCCGGACCTCCTCGACCGGGTCGGCAGAGACACCGACCACGGCGTACCCCGCCCCCGCGAGGGACGCGAGGTTGTCCCGGAAGTCGCAGGCCTCGGTGGTGCACCCGGGCGTGCCCGCGCGCGGGTAGAAGTAGACGACCACGCCGCGGTCCGCGCCGGCGCGCACCTGGGCGAGGGCCACCGTGGTCCCCGCGGAGTCCGGCAGGCTGAAGTCGGGGGCGGTGTCGCCCGGCTGGAGTCGAGTCATCGTGCGTCCTCGTTCGTTCTTCTCGGTGACGGGGCTGACGGGGCTGACGGGGTGGACGGCGGCGGCGCGGCTCAGGCCTCGCCGCGGCGCAGCAGGGTGCCGGTCGGCTCGTCGCCCACCTCGCGCCCCCGCAGCAGCGTGCGCCGCACCATGCCCGTGAGGTCGTGGCCGACGTACGGCGTGACCGGGTTCTTGTGGTGCAGACGGGCAGGGTCGACGACGAACGTCGCCTCGGGCGCGAAGACCGCGAGGTCCGCGTCCTTGCCCACCGCGATGCCGCCCTTGCGCTCCAGGCCGACCAGGGCGGCCGGCCCGGCGGACATCCAGCGCACGACCTCCTCCAGCGGGACGCCGCGGCGGCGCGCCTCGGTCCAGACCACCGCGAGCCCCAGCTGCAGCGACGCGACGCCGCCCCACGCGGCCGCGAAGTCCCCGGAGGCCGGCTCCTTGAGGTCTGCGGTGGCCGGCGAGTGGTCGGTGACGACGACGTCGATCACGCCGTCGCGCAGTCCCTGCCAGAGCCGGTCCTGGTTGTCCTGCTCGCGGATCGGCGGGCAGCACTTGTACGCCGTCGCGCCGTCGGGCACGTGGTCGGCGTCGAGCGAGAGGTAGTGCGGGCACGTCTCGACGGTCAGCCGGACCCCCTCCGCGCGGGCGGCGGCGATCATCGGCAGCGAGTCGGCGTCGGACAGGTGCAGCACGTGCGCCCGCGCGCCCGTCGCGCGGGCGGCGTCGATCAGCGCCGCGATCGCCGTGGACTCCGCCTTCGCCGGGCGCGAGGCGAGGAAGTCCCGGTAGGCGCGGCCGGGCTGCTGCGGGGCGTCCTCGAGCGTGCCCGGGTCCTCCGCGTGCACGATCATCATGGCCCCGAACGCAGTGAGCTCGGCGAGGTCCGCGCGCAGCTCCGCGTCCTCCAGGTGCCCGAACTCCGGCACGCCGGAGTCCGCCAGGAAGCACTTGAAGCCGAAGACGCCCGCGTCGTGCAGGGGGCGCAGGTCGGCCGTGTTGCCCGGCACCGCCCCGCCCCAGAACCCGACGTCGACGAACGCCTGGTCCACCGCGCGCTGCTGCTTGACCTCCAGGTTCGCGACCGAGGTGGTGGGAGGCAGCGAGTTCAGCGGCATGTCGACGATGGTCGTCACGCCGCCCGCGGCCGCGGCGCGCGTCGCGGTGGCGAAGCCTTCCCACGCGGTCCGTCCCGGCTCGTTGACGTGCACGTGCGAGTCCACGAGGCCGGGAAGCAGCACCTCGTCGTCGGCGAGCTCCAGCACCTCGGCGCCGGCGAGCCCGGCGCCGAGCGGGACGACCGCGGCGATCCGGCCGTCGGTCACACCGACCTCCACGGCACGCTCGCCGTCGGGGGTCAGCGCGCGGGCGGCGCGGACGACGAGGTCGTGGGGCGTGGTCATGCGTTCTCCAGGGCGGTCGGGGCGGCCAGGGCGGTCGGGGCGGCCAAGGCGGTCGGGGCGGTCGGTGCAGCCGCCGGAAGGTGGGCGACGAGCCGCGCGGCGAGGATCTCCAGCAGCGGGCCGGCCTCGGCCACGCAGCGGCCGACGTCGGGCTCGACGTCGGTGAGGGCGTGGACGGCGCCGATGCCGGCGGCGCCGGCCTCGGCTGGGGTCAGGGTGGTCCGGCCGCACACCGCGACCGTGGGGACGCCCGCCGCCGCGGCCGCGGCGGCGACACCCACCGGCGTCTTGCCGTGCAGGGACTGCCGGTCGAGGCTGCCCTCGCCCGTGACGACGAGGTCGACCCCGGCGACACGGTCCGCGAAGCCCGTGAGCGCGAGCACCTCCTCCACGCCCGGCCGCCGCTCGGCGCCGAGCAGGAGGCAGGCGAAGCCCACACCACCGGCGGCACCCGCGCCGGGCGCCGCGGCGTGCCCGCGCGCACCGGTGACGCCGCCCGTGGCGAGGACGTCCACCCAGGTGGCGAGGCCCAGCTCCAGCTCCGCCAGCGCGGCCGGGTCGGCCCCCTTCTGCGGCCCGTACACCGCGGCCGCGCCGTCGTCGCCCAGCAGAGGGTTGTCCACATCGCTCGCGAGCACGATCTCCGTGTCCGCGAGCGCAGGGTGCAGCGGCGAGAGGTCGACGTCGACCAGCTCGTGGAGGTGGCCCCCGCCGTCGGCGAGGTCGCCCGCGCCCGAGGTGAGCCGGGCCCCCAGGGCCGCCAGCATGCCGGCTCCCCCGTCCGTGCTGGCAGAACCGCCCACGGCGACGACGATCTCGCGGGCACCCGCGTCGAGGGCGTGCGCGATCACCTCGCCGAGCCCGCGCGACGTGGCCGCGAGCGCCGTCTGCGGCGTCGGGCGCACCATCTCGAGCCCGGTGACCGCGGCCATCTCGACGACGGCCGTGCCGCCGCGGCGGGCGTACCGGGTCGGCACCGGCTCCCCCAGCGGCCCGGTCGCGACCAGGTCCACCGCGGTGAAGCCGGCGGCGAGGCCAGCCTCGAGGGTGCCCTCGCCGCCGTCGGCCACGGGGAGCTCGCAGGCGACGACGCCGGGCGCCGCCCGGCGCAGGCCGGCCGCCAGGTGGGCGGCGACCTGGCCCGCGGACAACGAGCCCTTGAACTTGTCGGGCGCCAGGAGCACGCGCGGCGCGCGGGCCTGCCGGACCGTCGTCATCGTCGCTCCCCTCCCCGCCCCGTCGTCGTCCATCGTCTCTCCCGTCACCGTCGTCCGGGTCCCGCTCAGTCCAGCAGCGCGAGGGCCGTGGGCGAGTCGTCGGCCGAGATGGACAGGTCCTCGAACTCGTTCACGCCGTTGAGCTCGGCGCCCATCGCGATGTTGGTGACACGCTCGAGGATGACCTCGACCACCACGGGGACGCGCAGCTCGGCCGTCATGGCCTGCGCCTTCGCGAACGCCGCGGCCAGGTCCTCCGGGTCGGTGACCCGGATCGCCTTGCAGCCCAGCCCCTCGGCGACCTTGACGTGGTCCACCCCGTAGCCCTCGGCCTCCCCGTCACCGTGGCCCATGTTGATGTTGTCGAAGGCCAGCGACACGTGGAAGTCCATGTCGAAGGCGCGCTGCGACTGCCGGATCAGGCCGAGGTAGGCGTTGTTCACCACGACGTGCACGTAGGGCAGGTGGTGCTGCGCGCCCACGGCGAGCTCCTCCAGCATGAACTGGAAGTCGTAGTCGCCGGACAGGGCGACCACGGTGCCGTCGGGCAGCGCGCGGGACACCCCCAGGGCCGCCGGCCCGGTCCAGCCCAGCGGGCCCGCCTGGCCCGCGTTGATCCAGTGCCGCGGGCGGTAGGTGTGCAGCAGCTGGGCGCCGGCGATCTGCGACAGGCCGATCGTCGTGACGTAGACGGTGTCGCGGCCGAACGCCTTGTTCATCTCCTCGTACACGCGCTGCGGCTTGATCGGCACCTGCGTGAAGTGCGTCTTGCGCTGCAGCGTGCGCTTGCGCTCGCGGGCGCTCTCGGCCCAGGCCGACCAGTCCGGCACCTGGCCCGCGGCCTTGCGCTCCGCCGCGATCTCGACCGCGGTGCGCAGGAACGCGCCCGCGTCGGAGACCACCCCGTAGTCGGGCGCGAACACGCGGCCGATCTGCGTGGGCTCGATGTCCACGTGCACGAAGGTGCGGCCCTCGGTGTAGGTCTTCAGCCCACCGGTGTGGCGGTTGGCCCACCGGTTGCCGACGCCGAGCACGAAGTCCGACTCCAGGAACGTCGCGTTGCCGTACCGGTGCGAGGTCTGGATGCCCACCATGCCCGCCGTCAGGGGGTGGTCGTCGGGGATGGCGCCCCAGCCCATGAGGGTCGGGACCACCGGCACGCCGAGGGTCTCGGCGAGCTCGACGAGCTCCGCCTCCGCGCCGGCGTTGATGATGCCGCCGCCCGCGACGACGAGCGGGTGCTTCGCGGCGAGCAGCATGTCGAGCGCCTTGGCGACCTGCGTGCGGGTGGCCTCCGGCCGTTCCACGGGCAGCGGCTCGTAGGTCTCGGGGTCGAACTCGATCTCGGTGAGCTGCACGTCGATCGGCAGGTCGATGAGCACCGGTCCGGGGCGGCCCGAGCGCATGAGCTGGAACGCCCGCTGGAAGACCCCCGGCACCTGCGACGCCTCGAGGACCGTCTTCGCCATCTTCGAGACCGGCGCGGCGATCGACGCGATGTCGACCGCCTGGAAGTCCTCCTTGTCCAGCTTGGCCACTGGGGCCTGGCCCGTGAGGCACAGCATCGGGACGGAGTCGGCCCAGGCCGCGTAGAGGCCGGTGATCATGTCGGTGCCCGCGGGGCCCGAGGTGCCGACGCAGATGCCGATGTTGCCGCGTGCGGCGCGCGAGTAGCCGTCGGCCATGTGCGACGCCCCCTCGACGTGCCGGGCGAGCACGTGGTGGATGCCGCCGTGCTGCCGCATGGCGTCGTAGAAGGGGTTGATGGCGGCGCCGGGGAGGCCGAAGGCCTCGGTGGCGCCCTCCTTCGCCAGGATGGCGACCGCGGCGTCGACCGCGCGCATGCGGGGCATGGTGCTCTCCTTCGAGTCTTCGGGGATGTCGGGGTCGGGCGCGACGTCAGGCGCGACCGGACAGGCGCGCGACGGCGTTGAACAGGCCGGAGTGGTCCAGCGAGCCGTCGCCCTCGGCGCGGGCCGCGGCCATGAGCTGCGCGACGACGGCGCCGACGGGGGCGACGACGCCTTGCTCGCGTGCGGCCGTCGTGAAGATGCCCAGGTCCTTGTGGTGCAGGTCGATGCGGAAGCCGGGGGCGAACTCGCGGGCGAGCATCTTCTCGGCCTTCTGGTTCAGCACGGCCGAGCCGGCGAGGCCGCCGCCGAGCACCTGGACGGCTGCCTCGGTGTCGACCCCGAACGCCTCGAGGAAGACCACGGCCTCGGCGAGCAGCGCGATGTTGCCGGCGACGATGAGCTGGTTCGCGGCCTTCACCGTCTGGCCCGAGCCCGAGGGGCCGACGTGCACGACGGTCTTGCCCACGGCGTCGAACACCTCGGCCGCGGCGGCGAAGTCCTCGGGCGCGCCGCCCACCATGATCGACAGGGCGGCGTTCTTGGCGCCCGCCTCACCCCCGGAGACCGGGGCGTCCAGGTAGCGGAAGCCGGCGGCCCGGGCCCGCTCGGCCAGGGCGGTCGTCACGTCGGGGCGGATCGACGAGAAGTCGATGATCAGCGTGCCGGGCTGCGCGTTCGCCAGGACGCCGTCGTCGCCGGTGAGCACCTCCTCGACGTCCGGGGAGTCCGGGACCATGAGGGCGACGACGTCGGCCGCCTTGACGGCCTCGGCCACGGACGACGCGGCCGTGCCGCCCGCCTCGACGAGCGGTGCCGTCTTCTCGGGGCTGCGGTTGTAGCCGACGACGGAGTGCCCGGCGTTCTGGAGGTGGACGGCCATCGGGCTGCCCATGATGCCGAGGCCGATGAAGGCGATGGTGCTCATGATCGAAGGTCCCTCTCGTCAGGTGCGGGTCGCTGCTGCGGTCGACGCGGTCAGGCGGCGGTGCCGTGGCCGCGCTGCTCGCGCGGGAGCCAGGCGAACGGGTCGGCGTCGGACGTCTTGTACTCGAGGCCGACAGGCCCCGCGTAGCCGGCGGCGCGCAGGTCGGCGACCCAGCGCTGGATCGGCAGGTCGCCGCTGCCCGGCGCGCCCCGCCCGGGGGCGTCGGCGACCTGGACGTGGGCGACGCGGTCGCCGTAGGTCTTGAGGTCCAGGTCGACGTCGCCGCCGTTGACCGACAGGTGGTAGACGTCGAGGAGGAGGCCGAGGTTCGTGGCCCCGTGCTCGTCGCGGACACGGTCCAGGACGGCCACGACGTCGGCCGACGACGTCAGCGGGTAGGCGGGCACGCCCGAGACCGGCTCCAGCAGGACCGTGCCGCCGACGCGGCCCACGGCCTGCGCGGCGAGCGCGAGGTTCTCGGCGCCGAGCTCGTCCTGGACGGCCGGGTCCACGCCGTCGACGCGGTTGCCGTACAGGGCGTTGAACGCGCGGCAGCCGGTGCGCTCGCCGATGCGGGCGACGACGTCGAGGTTGGCGCGCAGGTCCGCCGAGCGCTCGGGCCAGGAGATCAGGCCGCGGTCCCCGCCGGGCATGTCGCCGGCGTCGAAGTTGAGGCCGGTCAGCTGCACGCCGGCGTCGGCCAGGGCCTTGACGAGCGCGTCGACCTCGTCCGTCCCGGGCGTCGGGGTCGCGAAGGGCCACCAGAGCTCGACGCCGTCGAAGCCGGCCGCCTTCGCGGCCGCCGGGCGCTCCAGGAGCGGCAGGTCCGTGAGGAGGATCGAGCAGTTCACGGTGTAGGGGATCTGGTCCGTCATCGCTGACTCGCTTTCGCCAGATGGAAGGTTCATTCCTTGTTGTGAAAACGCTACGCCGACCCGGGGGGATCGGTCAACCCCCGCCCGGGGCCGTCCCGCGGCGCGGTCGTGATCCCGCGCACACGCCGACGG
>NZ_JBHUWC010000175.1:0-8535 GCF_042670225.1 Isoptericola sp. NPDC057191
GTGTCTTGAGGATCAAGTCAGCACGGTCGATGCCTGTCGGTGGTCCTCGTTACGGTCCCGGCATGCCGAGCACCACCCCGCCCGCGCCGAGCCCGACGGCGCTCCAGCCGTCCTTCGAGGACCTCGGCACCCCGCTGCGCGACGTCACCTTCGTCGTCGTCGACCTCGAGACCACGGGCGGACGAGCCTCCGACGGCGGGATCACCGAGATCGGCGCGGTGAAGGTGCGGGCCGGCGAGGTCCTCGGCGAGCTCCAGTCGCTCGTCAACCCGGGGCATCCGGTGCCGGCCTTCGTGGCCCGGCTCACGGGCATCACGTCGTCGATGGTCGCGACCGCTCCCCCGGTCGAGCTCGTCCTGCCGAGCTTCCTGGAGTTCGCGCGCGACGCCGTGCTGGTGGCGCACAACGCCCCGTTCGACGTCGGCTTCCTGCGGGCCGCGTGCGACCGCCTGGGCTACGACTGGCCAGGGTTCCGTGTGGTGGACACGGTGCCGCTCGCGCGGCGCGTCGTCACGCGCGACGAGGCACCGAACCACAAGCTCTCCACGCTCGCGGCGCTCTTCCGCGCCCGGGTGACTCCCGAGCACCGGGCGCTGGCGGACGCGCGCGCGACGGTCGACGTGCTGCACGCCCTCCTGGAGCGCCTGGCCCCCCTCGGGATCACCCACCTGGAGGACCTCGCCACCGCGGCGGACCCCGTGCCGCCCGACGTCCGCCGCAAGCGCACCCTTGCCGACGACCTCCCCGAGGCACCGGGCGTCTACCTCTTCCGCGGCCCCGGGGAGGAGGTGCTGTACGTCGGCACCTCCACGAACCTGCGCAAGCGCGTGCGGTCGTACTTCACGGCCGCCGAGAAGCGCAGCCGCATCACGGAGATGGTGCGCATCGCGCACGCGGTCACTCCGGTCGTCTGCGCGACACCGCTCGAGGCGCAGGTGCGCGAGCTGCGGCTCATCGCCGAGCACGCCCCGCGCTACAACCGGCGCTCCAAGCATCCCGAGCGCCAGACGTGGGTGCGCCTCACCGACGAGGCCTACCCACGGCTGTCGGTCGTGCGGGAGGTGCGTGCGGGCGCCCCGCACATCGGTCCGTTCACCTCGCGACAGTCGGCCCAGGCCGCGGTGGACGCCCTGCACGACGCCCTGCCGCTGCGGCAGTGCACCGCCCGGCTGCCGCGGGTCGCGCGGACCCCGGGCAGCCCGTGCGCGCTCGCCGGGATGGGGAGGTGCTCGGCCCCGTGCACCGCGACGGGTACGGCCGACGTCGGGTACGACGCTGTCGTGGACGCCGCGCGCACCGCCCTCACCGGGGACCCGTCGCTCGTCGTCGACGCGCTCGCCGCCCGGGTCGCACGGCTCGCCGCGCAGGAGCGCTTCGAGGAGGCCGGGCAGGTCACCCACCGGCTCCGGGCGTTCGTCCAGGGCGCCGCCCGTGCGCAGCGGCTCGACCCCGTCGCGCGGTGCGCCGAGCTCGTCGCCGCACGTCCGACGCCTGCCGGGGGCTGGGAGCTCGTCGTCGTGAAGCACGGCAGGCTCGCCGCCACGGCGGTGACGGGCCCGGACGACGACCCGCTCCCCGTGGTCGACGCCCTGCGCGCCACGGCCGAGGTCGTCGCCCCGTCGGTGGCGCCGGCACCCGCCTGCCACCCGGAGGAGGCCGCGCTGGTGCTCGCCTGGCTCGAGGAGCCCGGTGTCCGGCTCGTGCACGTCAGCGACCCGTGGTCGTGCCCGGCGCGCTCCGCCGCCGCCCACGTCGACCTCGCGGCAGTGTCGGCGAGCGTCGCGGACCACGCCGCCGTGGCTACGATGACCGCATGCTGACCGCCATCGTGCTCATCGACACCGAGGCCGACCAGATCCCCGAGGTCGCCACCAAGGTCACCGATCTCAAGGGGGTCAGCGAGGTCTACTCCGTCACCGGCAAGGCCGACCTGGTCGCCATGGTGCGGGTGCGCGAGCACGAGGAGCTGGCCGACGTCATCGCGGACGGCATCAGCAAGGTCCCGGGCGTCGTGCGCACGGAGACGCTCATCGCGTTCCGCACCTACTCGAACGTGGACCTGGAGCAGGCGTTCGCGATCGGCCTCGACGACTGACACCGACCGCGGGTCAGTCCTGCGTCGCGGCGGCCCAGCGCTCCAGGACGCGGGCGGCGGCGCCGTCGTCGATGCTGCGCGCAGCGTGGCCGATGCCGGCCGACAGCCGCTCCACGAGCGTGCCGGCGTCCGTGCCGGGCAGGCTGCCGTCCGCCGCGAGGGCGGCCGCCGCGTTGAGCAGCACCGTCTCGCGCACCGGGCCCTGGTCGACGCCCGTGAGGACGTCGCGCGCCACCGCCGCGTTGTGGCTCGCGTCGGCGCCGCGCAGGTCGGCCACGTCGATGCGCCGCAGCCCGAGGTCGGCCGCGGCGTCGAGACGCACCTCGGTGACCTGACCGTCGCGGACCTCCCAGACCGTCGATCCGCCCGTCGCGGCGAGCTCGTCCAGGCCGTCGTCGCCCCGGAACACGAGCGCCCGGGTGCCCCGCGCGGCGAAGACGCCTGCCACCAGCGGCGCCATCCGGGCGTCCGCGACCCCGACGGCCGTGGCCCGGGGCTGCGCAGGGTTGGTCAGCGGACCGAGGAAGTTGAAGGCGGTCGCGACGCCGAGCTCCTTGCGCGCCACGCCGGCGTGCCGGAACGAGGGGTGGAAGACCATCGCGAAGCAGAACGTGATGCCGACCTGCTCCGCCAGCTCCGCGACGCGCTCGGGACCGTGGTCCAGGCGCACCCCCAGCGCCTCGAGGACGTCGGCCGAGCCCGACGACGAGGACGCGGCGCGGTTGCCGTGCTTCACCACCTTGACGCCCGTGCCCGCCACGACGACCGCGGCCATGGTGGAGATGTTCACCGTGTGCGCCCGGTCGCCACCGCTGCCGACGATGTCGACGCTCGGGCCGGGGACGGTGAAGCGGCGCGCGTGGGCCAGCATCGTGTCCGCGAGCCCGGTCAGCTCCTCCACCGTCTCGCCCTTGGCCCGCAGCCCCACGAGGAAGGCCGCGAGCCGGGTCGGCGACACCTCGCCCGACATCACCGCGTCCATCGCCCAGGCGGTGTCCCGCGCGCTCAGGTCGTGGCCGGCGATGAGCTCCGTGAGCAGGCCGGGCCACGTCTGCTCGGGCGACGTCTGCTCGGGCTGCGCGGGCACGGGGCTGTCGTTCGTGGGCACCAGGTTCCTCCGGTTCGGTGGTCGCGCGGTCCGGACGCACCTGGTGCGACCCTCAGGGTCGGTCGGTCAGGCCGTCGCGGCGAGCTGGCCGGCCACCGTGCGCTGCAGCTCGATCACGTCGAGCGGCCGCGGCACCACGGCGTCGGCGAGCGACCACGATGCTAGCCATCCGTCGTCCGGCCTGCCGGTGAGGACCACGACGGGCGGGCAGCGGTACACCTCGTTCTTGAGCTGACGGCACAGACCCATCCCGCCGGCCTTGTCCGCCTCGCCGTCGAGCACGAGCAGGTCCCACCCGCCGCGGTCGGCGGCGGCGACAACCGCGGCGGGGGTCGCGACCTCGGCCCAGGCGATCTCCGGGGCGTGCGCGCGCAGGCGGGGCCCGACCGCGTCGCGCACCTGCGCCCGCACCGTCCTGTCGTCGCTGTAGAGCAGGATCCGCGGTCCGCGCGCGGGGGCGGCGGGCTCGACCCGGTCGCTCGGGTGGTCCGTCGTCAGATCCGTCGTCAGACCTGTCGTCTGATCCGTCATCGAGGCTCCTCTTCGTGGACGTGCACGGCACCGGGCACGGACACGACGACCGGTACCGGCCCGCGGCCGCCGGACGTCGACGTTTGCTGGCATCGTGGCACACTCGCGTCACCTCGGGCAGTCGCCGAACGTGGTCTTTTACTGGCACTCTCCGGCGATCCGTCACCTCGTAGTGGCAGAGTGGCGAGTTTCCGCAGATTCTGTGCGCATCGACTTCGCGCAGCGCCCACACGAGTGGCTCGAAGCGGCCACATGTCGGCCATAATGGCTGACGTGTCGACCGCAACGGCTGCTGCCCCCCATGCCCACCAGCACGTGAGCGTCAACCGTCCGAACCCCGTGTCGGTCGGGACGATCGTCTGGCTCGCCAGCGAGCTGATGTTCTTCGCTGGCCTCTTCGCGATGTACTTCACCGTCCGCTCGGTGATGCCCGAGGCGGAGTGGGCCGCTCAGGCGGACAAGCTCAACCTCACCTTCTCGACGCTGAACACCACCGTGCTGGTGCTGTCGTCGGTCACCTGCCAGATGGGCGTGTGGGCCGCCGAGCGGTTCAAGCCGGCGCGGTCCGGCTCCATCCTGCAGGTGAACAAGTGGGGCATGCACGAGTGGATGACGCTGACGTACCTCATGGGTGCGTTCTTCATCGGCGGCCAGATCTTCGAGTACACCGAGCTGGTGCACGAGGGCCTGACCATCTCGTCCAGCCCGTACGGCTCGGTCTTCTACCTGACCACGGGCTTCCACGGCCTCCACGTGCTCGGCGGCCTCATCGCCTTCCTGTTCCTCCTGGGCCGCTCCTTCGCCGCCCGGAACTTCGGTCACCACGAGGCGACGACCGCGATCGTCACGTCCTACTACTGGCACTTCGTCGACGTGGTGTGGATCGCCCTCTTCGCTGTCATCTACCTCCTGCGCTGAACCCCCCGGGCCGGCTTCGGCGCCGGTCCTGACCCTGCACCTTCGATCTGCGAGACGAGGATCATTTCGTGAAGGCACTCGCCGCCCGCAGGCACCACCGGCTGGCGCCGGTCGTGCTGCTGCTGCTGGCGCTGCTGGTCACGGGCGGCGTCTACGCCGCCCTGGCCCCGAGCCCGGCCCAGGCCGACACCGCCAGCACCGCGGACATCGAGACCGGGAAGAAGCTCTTCCAGGCCAACTGCGCCACCTGCCACGGACCGAACGCGGAGGGCACCTCCCAGGCGCCGTCCCTGGTCGGCGTGGGCGCTGCCGCGGTCGACTTCCAGGTCTCCACCGGCCGGATGCCCATGCAGATGAACGGCCCCCAGGCCAGGGCGAAGCCCCGGCAGATGGATGAGGAGCAGACGGCCGCGCTCGCCGCGTACGTCGCCTCGCTCGGCGCCGGTCCTGCCATCCCCACCGACCAGGAGGTGGACGGCAGCAAGGGCGACCCGGCCAACGGTATGGCCCTGTTCCGCACCAACTGCGCGATGTGCCACAACGCCGTCGGCGCGGGTGGCGCACTCTCGGAGGGCAAGTTCGCGCCGCCGCTGTGGGACACCTCCAGCCGCAACGTGTACCAGGCCATGCTCACCGGCCCGCAGTCGATGCCGGTGTTCAACGACGCCAACATCACGCCTGGCGAGAAGCGCGACATCATCGCGTTCCTCGACGAGCAGGACCAGGGTTCGGCCGGCGGCCTGACCCTCGGCTCGCTCGGCCCGGTCAGCGAGGGCCTGTGGGCCTGGGTCATCGGCATCGGCCTGATCATCGGCGGCGCTGTGTGGATCGGAGCAAAGTCCTCGTGAGCGAGAACCAGAACCCCCAGGGGCCGTCGCACGACGTGACCCCGCACCACGGCAACGGCACGGTCGCGCAGTCCGACCGCTTCGCCGACCCGGGCGTCCCGGCGCACCACCCGCGTCTCGCGGACAGCGACCCGAAGGCCGCCAAGCGCAACGAGCGGATCATCGCGATCCTCTTCGCGATCTCGTGCCTCGGCACCATCGGGTCCCTCGTGGCCTACTTCGCCGTGCGCCCGGACGGCACCACGCCCGGTGTGCGCATGTCGACCGTGCTGCTCGGCGTGGCGATCGCGGTGTCGCTGTTCGGCATCGGCTTCGCCGCCGTGCACTGGGCCAAGACCCTGATGTCCAACAAGGAGTACGTCGAGGAGCGCCACTCGAGCAGCAGCTCGGAGGAGGTCCGCGGCGCCGTCCAGCAGCAGTTCAAGGACGGCCTGGAGGACTCGGGCATCGCCCGTCGTCCCGTGCTCAAGGGAGCCGTCGTCTCGGCCCTGGCCCTCTTTCCGCTGACCATCGCCGTGCCGCTCGTCTCGAGCGTCGGCGGCGACTGGAACGTGAACAAGTTCCGGCACACGCTCTGGAAGAAGGGCGTCCGCCTCGCGTACGACCCGTCGGGCCGCCCGATCAAGGCGGCGGACCTCACGGTCGGCTCCGTCGCGCACGTCATCCCCGACGTGTCCGCCGAGGAGCGCGAGTCCCACGAGTGGATCACCGAGAAGGCCAAGTCCGTGGTCCTCCTCGTCCGCCTGGACCCGCGGGACCTCAAGCGCGACCACCGCCCCGGCGCCTCGTACGACGGCATCGTGGCCTACTCGAAGATCTGCACCCACGTGGGGTGCCCGGTCGCCCTCTACGAGCAGCAGACGCACCACCTGCTGTGCCCGTGCCACCAGTCGACCTTCGACGTCGCCGACGGCGCCAAGGTGGTCTTCGGCCCGGCCAAGCGCCCGCTGCCGCAGCTGCCCATCACCGTTGACGACGAGGGGTATCTTGTAGCTGAGGACGACTTCAACGAGCCCATCGGCCCGAGCTACTGGGAGCGCCTGAAGTGAGCACCACGACTACTCCCCCCGCCACGGCGGAGCCGACCACCGCGATCGGCAAGACCGCCGACTACCTCGACCAGCGGACCAAGATCGGCGTGCTCACCAAGCAGCTCGTCCGCAAGGTCTTCCCGGACCACTGGTCGTTCATGCTCGGCGAGATCGCGCTGTTCTCGTTCGTCGTGCTCCTCATCTCCGGCATCTTCCTGGCGATGTTCTTCGAGCCGTCGATGGCGCTCACCACGTACCACGGCCCCCCGGCGACCATGGACGGCCAGCTGATGTCGGTGGCCTTCTCGTCGACGCTCGACATGTCGTTCGAGGTGCGCGGCGGTCTGCTCATGCGGCAGATCCACCACTGGTCGGCGCTGATCTTCGTGGCCGGCATCGTGGTGCACATGATGCGCGTCTTCTTCACCGGCGCCTTCCGCAAGCCGCGTGAGCTCAACTGGCTCGTCGGCACGCTGCTGATGATCCTGAGCCTCCTCGCCGGCTTCTCCGGCTACTCGCTCCCGGACGACGTGCTCTCCGGCAACGGCCTGCGCATCACCGACGGCGTCGTGAAGTCGATCCCGATCATCGGGTCGTACCTCTCGTACTTCATCTTCGGCGGCGAGTTCCCGGGCGAGCACATCATCCCGCGCCTGTTCACCGTGCACATCCTGCTCGTGCCGGCGCTGATCCTGGCTCTCGTGGGCGTGCACCTGTTCCTCATGGTGCTGAACAAGCACACGCAGTACCCGGGCGGTGGCCGCACCAACAACAACGTCGTCGGCTACCCGGCCGTCCCGGCGTTCGCCACGAAGATGGGTGGCAACTTCTTCATCATCTTCGGCGTCCTGGCCCTCATGGGCGGCACCCTGGCGATCAACAACGTCTGGAACTACGGCCCGTACGACCCGTCTCCGGTGTCCGCGGGCGCCCAGCCTGACTGGTACATGCTGTTCCTCGAGGGATCGCTGCGCCTCATGCCGGGCCAGGCGGAGATCGTCACGTGGGGCGACTACACGCTCTCGCTGAACATCCTCGTGCCGGCGGTGATCATCCCCGGCCTGCTGTTCACCTTCCTGTTCGTGTACCCCTTCCTCGAGGCGAAGGTGACGGGCGACCACCGCGAGCACCACGTGCTCGACCGGCCGCGCAACGTCCCGACCCGCACCGGCCTGGGCGTCGCGTTCCTCACGGCGTTCGTCATCCTGGCGCTGGCGGGGTCGAACGACCTGATCGCCACGCACTTCTCGCTGTCGATCAACACGATCACGTGGGTCTTCCGGGTGCTGTTCTTCGCCGGGCCGGTCTTCGCCTTCTGGGTGACCAAGCGAATCTGCCTCGGCCTCCAGCGCAAGGACCGCGAGCTGGTGCTCCACGGTCACGAGACCGGGCGCATCGTCCGGTTCGCGAACGGCGAGTACATCGAGGTCCACCGGCCGCTCGACGAGCAGGAGCGTTGGCTGCGCGTCAACTACGAGGCGCGTCGACCGCTCGAGATCGAGCCCGCCAGCGACGCCCGCGGTGTCAAGCGCAAGGGCTACAAGATGGACAAGCGGTGGCAGCGGCTGTCGCAGTTCTTCTACGAGGACCGGGTGGAGCCTGTGACTCCTGCCGAGCTGGCGGCGGCGCACGCGCACGGCGAGCACGACGAGCTCGAGCCTGCAGACAAGACCCCCGAGCTGGTCTCGGGGTCTGGTTCCGTCGAGCGGGAACACTGAGTCTCCTGCAGGCTGGAACGGTGGCCCGCGCTCCCCTCCCCCGATCACTCGGGCGGGGCGCGCGGGCCTCCGTCGTCCCCGGCGGGTAAGCCCCGCCGGTCCCAGCGCTCGACGACGTCCCCACCGCACGCCGACCACGGCGTGCGGCAAGCAACCGGAGGTATCTCAGCATGGCTGTCTACACGCTCCCTGACCTGCCCTACGACTACAGCGCCCTGGAGCCGCACATCAGCGGCAAGATCATGGAGCTGCACCACGACAAGCACCACGCCACCTACGTCGCAGG
>NZ_JBHUWC010000176.1:0-8398 GCF_042670225.1 Isoptericola sp. NPDC057191
CCGCGGGCGCCCGGCGCCCCCCGCTGCTGCACCACGACGCGCAGGCGGTCGCGGTCCCCGTCGGCCTGCGCGCCGCGACCGCGACGGCCGGGTTCGAGGAGTCCGCGCAGTCCGCGCTCACCAAGCTGGAGCAGGTGCTGCCCGACCGGCTGCGCCGCCGCCTGGCCGCGATCCGCGACGCCAGCACCGCCGGCCCGGAGAACACCGGCTCCAACGTCGAGGACCCGGGCGTCGACGCGGGCACGCTGGCCGCCGTCGCCGACGCCGTCCGCGACCACCAGGGCCTGCGCGCCTTCTACCGGGACGAGCCCGTCGAGCTGGAGCCGTACCACCTGGTCTCCTGGCAGCGGCGGTGGTTCCTCGTCGCCCGGACCGTCGGGCCCGACGACGAGGCGTGGGCCCCGTACCGTCTGGACTGGCTGCGGCTCCGCACCCCCGGGGGCAGGCGTTTCCGGCCTGTGGCGTTCCCCGGCGACTTCTCGGAGTTCGTGGTGCGCGAGGTCGCCCGTACCGGCTGGGCCGTGCACGCCCGCATCACCGTGGACGCCCCGGCCGAGGAGGTGCTCGCCCGCATCAATCCCGCCGTCGGCACGGTCGAGGCCCTGCCGGACGGGCGCAGCGTCCTGGTCACCGGCGGGGACAGCGTGGAGGTCGTCGCCGTGTGGATCGGGATGCTCGGGCTCGACTTCCACGTCGCCGACCCGCCGGAGCTGGTGGAGCACCTGCGGCTGCTGTCGGCGCGGTACGCCCGTTCCGCGAGCGGCTGACACCTCCCCCCGGGGCGACCAGCCCCAGGTGCTGGCGCGACGGGCCACCGCTCCGCGACACTGTGCCCGTGAGCGATCCGTACCAGCCGTACCAGCCGTACGAGCAGCCCGGCCAGCAGACCGGCGAACAGTCCAGCCAGCAGACCGGCCAGCAGCCGGCCCCGCAGGGCTACGCGCAGCCCGACCACGCCCAGGCGGGCTATCCGCAGGCCGGATACCCCCAGTCCGGGTACCCGCAGACCGGGTACCCGCAGGCCGGGTACCCCCAGACCGGGTACCCGCAGGGTGCGTACCCGCCGCCGGGCGCGGGGTACCCGTACGGCTACCCGCCGGAGGACCCGGGCAAGACGATGGGCATCATCGGGTTCGTGCTGGCGTTCGTGTTCGCCCCCGCCGGGATCGTGCTGTCCGCCATCGGCCGGTCCCAGTCGCGCAAGGCGGGCTTCCCGCACCCTCTCGCCACGTGGGGGCTGTGGCTGTCGATCGCGTTCACGGCGATCTGGGTGCTCTACGTGCTCTTCTTCGTCGTCCTGCTCGGGGTCGGCCTGTTCGGCGCGGGCACGTACTCGGACTACTCGTCGGCACTGACGGTCTGATCAGGTCAGCACGCGCACGGGCGACCCCGCCGCCCAGGCGGCGACGTCCTCGGCCGCCTGGCCGTAGAACGTGCGGTACGTGGCCTCGGTGACGTACCCGAGGTGCGGGGTGAGCACGGTGCGCGGTGCGGAGCGCAGCGGGTGGTCGGCGGGCAGCGGCTCGACGTCGTACACGTCGAGCCCCGCCCCGCCGAGGCGCCCCTCGTGCAGCGCGGCGAGCAGGGCGTCCGTGTCCACGAGCGGGCCGCGGGACGTGTTGACGAGCACCGCGGCGGGCTTCATGCGGGCCAGGTCGACGGCACCGACGAGCCCGCGGCTGCGGTCGCTGAGCTTGTAGTGCACGGTGACGACGTCCGCCGTCGCGAACAGCTCGTCCTTCGCGACGGCGCGCACGCCTGCCTCGGCGGCCCGCGCCGCGTCCAGGTGCTGGCTCCAGGCGACCACGTCCATGCCGAACGCGAGCCCGATCCGCGCCACCTTCGCCCCGATCCGCCCGAGCCCGACGACGCCCAGCCGACGCCCCTCCAGGTCGCCGCCCACGGTGTGCTGCCAGCCGCCGTCGCGCAACGCCCGGTCTTCGGCGGGCACGTGCCGCAGCAGCGCGAGGATCAGCGCCCACGTGAGCTCGGGAGTGGCGTTCGTGGGCGAGTCCGTGCCGCACACGACGACCCCGTGCGCCCGGGCGGCGTCGAGGTCGATCGACGCGTTCTGCCGCCCGGTCGTCACCAGGAGCCGCAGGTCGGGCAGCCGCGCCAGCCGTGCGGCGGTGAACGGCGTGCGCTCCCGCATCGCCACCACGACGTCGTACCCGGCGAGCGCCGCGACCACCGCGTCGTCGTCGGGCAGCGGATGGTCGACGAACGCGACGTCGGCCCCCATGTCGGCCCCCATGGCCCCCCAGTCCGCGAAGCGGTGGGCGACCTGCTGGTAGTCGTCCAGGACCGCGACGTGCATCGTCGACCTCCGTGATCGGTCCCGCGCCCGGCTCATGCCGGCTGCGCCACGGCGAGGTTCGCCTCGCCCACGAGCTCCAGCAGCCGGGCGGCCGTGGGCTCGGCGGTCGGGGAGGCGATCGCGGCGACCACCCACTCCGGCGTCCCCTGGGCGGGGAGGTCGAGCACGGCGAGCCCGGCGGCCTGCGGCTTGGCCGCGACGTGCTGCGGGACGACGGCGATGCCGAGGCCGCGCTGCACGAAGTCGAGCAGCGTGTGCACGTCGTCGACGCTCATCCGCACCCGGCGCTCGAGCCGGCGCGCGGCGAACGCGCCGTCCACCAGCCGGCGGATGGCCCACGGCTCGCGGAAGTCGACGAAGTCCCGGTCGGCGAGGTCCTCCCAGTCCACTGCGGGCGCTGCGGCGAGCGGGTCGGTCGCGTGCGTCAGCACGACGATCGGCCGCCGGCCGAGCTCGAGGCGGCGCAGCGCGCCGAGGTGCTCGGTGGCGGCCACGAACGCGACGTCGAGGACGCCGGCGCGCACCTGCGCGGTGAGCTCGCGGGAACCCGCCTGGGCGAACTGGACGTCGACGAGCGGGTAGCGGAGGCGGAACCGTTCGAGCAGGGGCGCGACGTCGACCACTCCCAGGCACTGCTCCGCGCCGAGCCGCAGCCGGCCCGACAGCTGGTGGCTCGCGCGCACGACGGCGTCGTGCCCGGCGGACGCCTGCGCGAGCATGCGTCGCGCGAACGGCAGCAGCGCGCGGCCCGCGTCGGTGAGCGCGACCTGGCGCGTCGTGCGCACGAACAGCTCCGCCCCGAGCTCCCGCTCGAGGGTGCGGATCGCGGCGGACAGCCCGGACTGCGTCACCCCGCACAGCGCCGCCGCCCGCGTGAAGTGGCCCTCGTCCGCGACCGCGACGAGGTACTCCATCTGCCGCAGCTCCATTGATCGCTCCCGGTGCTGGAACCCATGAGACCTAGTTGTTGGACTCATCAACCGTGACCTTCCTATCGTCGGAGGCACCGACGACACAAGGAGAGCCGTGGAAGCTCGCACGATCGGAACCCAGACCGTCAGCGCGATCGGGCTCGGCGGCATGCCGATGTCCATCGAGGGCCGCCCCGACGAGGGCCGCTCCGTCGCCACGATCCATGCGGCGCTGGACGCCGGCATCACGCTCGTCGACACCGCCGACGCGTACCACCTGCATGCCGACGAGGTCGGCCACAACGAGGAGCTCATCGCCCGCGCGCTGCGCTCCTGGGGCGGGGACGCGTCCGCCGTCCTGGTCGCGACCAAGGGCGGCCACCTCCGTCCCGGCGACGGCGCATGGACGCAGGACGGGCGGCCCGAGCACCTCAAGCAGGCCGCCAAGGCGTCGGCCCAGCGCCTCGGCGTCGAGGCGATCGGGCTCTACCAGTTCCACCGTCCCGACCCCGCGGTGCCTTACGCCGAGTCGATCGGCGCGCTGGTCGAGCTGCTCGACGAGGGCGTCATCGTCCAGGCCGGCATCTCGAACGCGAGCGTCGCGCAGATCGACGAGGCGAACGAGGTGCTCGGCGGGCGCCTGGCGTCCGTGCAGAACCAGTTCTCGCCCGCGTTCCGCTCCAGCCTCGCCGAGCTCGAGCACTGCGCCGCCCTCGGCGTCGCGTTCCTGCCGTGGTCGCCGCTCGGCGGCATCCGCCGCGCCGGCGAGCTCGGCACCGCGCACACCGCCTTCGGCCGCGTGGCCGAGCGGCACGGCGTGAGCCCCCAGCAGGTCACCCTCGCGTGGGAGCTGGCGCTGGCGCCCGTCGTCGTGCCCATCCCCGGGGCGTCGCGGCCCGCGAGCATCGAGGACTCCGCGCGCGCCGTGGACCTCGTCCTCACGGCCGACGAGCTCGCCGAGCTCTCGGGCTCCTGAGCCCGGCCCACCACCCGACCCCACCTCTCCCCGATCGAGGAGGATCCATGAGAACCGTCCCCCTGGGCTCCAGCGGACGCCAGGTCCCGAACGTCGTGCTCGGCCTCATGCGCATTCAGCAGATGGACGACGACGCCGTCCGCGAGCTCGTGCGCACCGGCCGCGACGCCGGCATCGACTTCGTCGACCACGCCGACGTGTACGGCGAGGAGCTGCACGGCTGCGAGCGCCGCTTCGCGGAGGCCATGCAGCTGACGCCGTCCGAGCGCGAGCAGCTCACCATCCAGTCCAAGGCCGGCATCGTGCGTGAGGGGCCGTACTTCGACTTCTCGTACGAGCACCTGGTCGAGTCGGTCGAGGGGTCCCTCACCGCGCTGGGCACCGACTACCTCGACGTGCTCCTGCTGCACCGCCCGGACGCGCTCGTGGAGCCGGACGAGGTGGCGCGCGCGTTCGACGACCTGGAGTCGTCGGGCAAGGTGCGCGCGTTCGGCGTCTCCAACCACACGCCGGGGCAGATCGAGCTGCTGAGGCGCTCGGTGCGGCAGCCGATCGTCGCGAACCAGCTGCAGCTGTCGATCACGCACGCGCCGATCGTGGCGCAGGGCGTCGCGGCCAACATGGCGGGCGAGGACCAGTCGCTCACCCTCGACGGCGGCGGCATCCTCGACTACTGCCGCCTGCACGACATCACCGTGCAGGCGTGGTCGCCGTTCCAGGCCGGGTTCTTCACCGGCGTGTTCCTGGGCTCGGACGACTACCCCGAGCTCAACGCGGTGATCGACCGGCTGGCGGCGAAGTACGACGTGCCGCCCATCGCGGTCGCCGTCGCCTGGATCACGCGCCACCCGGCCGGCATGCAGGTGGTGCTGGGCACGACGACGCCAGAGCGCGTCGCCGGTGCGGCGCAGGGTTCGGACCTCCCGCTCACGCGGGCCGAGTGGTACGAGCTGTTCCGCGCTGCCGGGTACCGGGTGCCCTGACGTCGGCGAGCGGGTGCGGCCGGCCGGCCGCACCCGCAGCCCCGAGGTCCGCATACGCTCTCGCAACATGATCTGGTGTGGGCTGCGGGGATGACTGCACCCGCACCCGCGCCCGCCCCCCGGCGACGGACCGCTCTCGTCCTGCTGTTCGCGGCGTACCTCGTCCTCCTCGGCTGGCTGGTCCTGTGGAAGCTGGGGACGCCATGGGTCGGCGAGGCGGGAATGCGCGTCGTCAAGCTGGTCCCGTTCGTCGCCACGGCGAGCGCGGGGGCCAGCGACCCGGTCGAGATCGCCCTGAACCTCGTGGTCTTCCTGCCGTTCGGCGTCTACCTGGGGCTCCTCGCCCCGTCGTGGCCGTGGTGGCGGTCCGCGGGCGTGCTCGCGGGGGCGAGCCTGGCCCTGGAGGTCGGCCAGTACGTGCTGGCCGTCGGCAGCACCGACGTCACCGACGTCGTCGTGAACACCGCGGGCGGGCTGGCCGGGCTCGCCGTCGTCGCCCTCGCGCGACGGCGGCTGGCCGCCCGCACCACCGTCGTCCTGTCGCGGTGGTGCGTTGCCGGGACGGTGCTCGCCGTGCTCGCGGTGGGGCTCTTCGTCGCCTCGCCCGTGCGCCTGAACGGCCCGCCGCCCGGTGATGTCGCGATCGCCTGCCGAGGAGCGGAGGAGACGCCCGGAGCACCGTGCGCGAGCCGTTCCGCGGACCGCACCGCGTGGCGCGAGTTCGCCCACACCACGTAGAGAAGGGGCGCGGCCAGCACGCCGACGGCCAGCGCGGGCCGGAGGGCGAACGCCCCCGCCAGCGTCGCCATGCTCACCACGCTGACGGCACCGAGGTACCACCGGCGCACGCCCAGGTAGAACGAGGCCCGGACGACCGCACGCCACCCCAACCCCGGCCGGTCCACCACCAGGACCAGCGCCAACGGCGCGCTGACGAGAGTGAGGGCCACGAGCATCACCAGGACCGGGATCACGACGGCGCCCCACCGGGCGCCCCAGAGGCCCACGGCGTCGACGACGGCGACCACGCCGACTGCGGCCACGGTCGCCCCGACGGCTGCCGCGCGCACCCCCGAGTCCCGCAGAGCGCGCAGGTACGTCCGCACGACGCCGATCCGGCCGTGCGCGGAGAACTCGCGGAACACCGTCATCGCCGCGGCCACGCCGGGGAACGCGAGCGGGAACACGAGGGCCAGGGCAGGCCACGACCGCGTCGGGTCGGTCGTCACCAGCAACACGACCAGAGGCAGGGAGGACGTCGCCAGGAGCAGGTTCGTGGCCAGGGTGACGTACGCGAACTCGAAGACCGTGGTCAGCAGGTGGTGCGAGAACATCGTGCGCCGGCTCATCGTCACCCCTTGAGCCCGCTGGTGGCGATGCCCTCGATGAAGTACCGCTGTCCGAGGAGGAAGACGATGGCGATGGGCAGCACCGAGATCACCGAGCCCGTCATGATGAGGGCGTAGTCCGCGTTGTACTGCCCGATGAACGACTTCAGGCCGATCTGCAGCGTCCACAGCTCAGGGCTGCGGAGGTAGATCAACGGCCCGAGATAGTCGTTCCACGTGTTGGTGAACGTGATGAGCACCAGGCTCGCGATGGCGGGGACCGACAACGGCACCATGATGCGGCGCCAGATCCCGTACTCCGAGAGGCCGTCGATGCGGGCCGCCTCGGACAGCTCCTCCGGCACGGTCTCGTAGAACTGCTTCATGAGGAACACGCCGAACGCGGAGAAGGTCTGCAGCGCGAGCATGGCCCACAGCGTGTTCGACAGGCCCATCTTCGACAGCATGACGAACTGCGGGATCATGTAGGCCTGCCAGGGGACCGCGATGGTGGCCACGTAGAGCAGGAACAGGGTGTCCCGGCCCGGGAAGCGCGTCTTGGAGAAGCCGTACGCCGCGAAGCTGCCGGTGAGGACCTGCAGGAACGTGACGCCGACCGACAGGACCAGCGTGTTCTTGATCCAGGTCGCCATGTCGGCCTTCTCCCAGATCTCGACGTAGTTCTGCCAGACCACGGGGTCGGGGATCCACTGGATCGGGACGGTGAAGACGTCGTTGTTGTCCTTCAGCGACGAGATCACCATCCACACGAACGGCAGCAGCACCGCCGCCGCGGCCAGCGCGAGCGCGACGTACGCCAGGACGCGGCCGGCGGAGGGCCGGGCGCGGGTCGCGGTGCGGGGGACGTCCCGCTCGGCCCGCTCGGCGCCGGGGGTCGCGCGCCGGACCTCGGTCGTCGTCGACATCAGTCCTGCCTCCTTCGGTTGATCACGAACTGCACGCCGGTCACCAGCAGGCAGAGGAGGAAGAGGGCCACCGAGACCGCCGAGGCGTACCCGAAGTCGTTCTCGACGAAGCCCTTCTTGTAGATGTACTGGGACAGCACGAGCGTGGCCTGGCCCGGTCCCCCGTCGGTCAGCAGCAGGATGAGGTCGAGCACCTTGAGGCTGCCGATGGTGAGGATGACGGTGACGAAGAACATCGTGGGCCGCAGGCACGGCAGCGTGATGTTCCAGAACCGCTGCCACGCGCCGGCGCCGTCCATGCGCCCGGCCTCGTACAGCTCGCGGGGGATGGTCTGGAGCCCAGCGAGGAACAGGACCATGAAGTAGCCCATCTCCCGCCAGACGCCGACGAGAACGACGGCGGGCATGGCCCAGGTCGCCGAGGTCGTCCAGCCCGGCCCGTCGATCCCGAACAGGCCGAGGAACTGGTTGATCGGTCCCGACTTCGGGCTGAACAGCATGTTCCACACGACGGCGATGGCCACCATCGACGTGATGTACGGGAAGAAGGCCGCGGTGCGGAAGAAAGCCACCCCGCGCAGCTTCTGGTTGAGCAGCAGCGCCAGCGACAGGGACGCCACGAGCGTCAGCGGGATGTGCAGGCCGGAGTAGTACAGCGTGTTGAGCAGCGCGCGGTGAAAGCTCGCGTCGCCCACCATCCGCGTGTAGTTGTCCAGCCCGACCCAAGGCGCCTTGCCGAACACGTTCCAGCCGGTGAGGGACAGGTAGAAGACCGCGAGGACCGGGACGAGGGTCAGGACCGCGAACCCGAGGAAGTTCGGCAGGACGAACGTCCAGCCGATGAGGGCGTTGCGGCGCTTGAGGCGGGACCCTGGGCGCCGGGCGCTGCGGACGGGCGCCGGGGCGGGGGTGGAGGTCGTGGTCGCCATGATGAGCTCCCTTCGAAGGCGCCCGGGC
>NZ_JBHUWC010000177.1:0-8333 GCF_042670225.1 Isoptericola sp. NPDC057191
CGTGCGGGCCGCAGGATGGCGGCCGGCACGCACTACCTCGGCTCTTGTCGAACTACCTCGGCAGACCTTGGACTACCTCGGCGTGGTGAACCGGTCCCCGTCACCGCTCATGGTGGCGGCGACCTCCTTCGGCGTCCCGTCGTCGTGCCACCGCAGCGTCGCGCCGACACCGTCCATGAGGTCGACGGACCCCTCGGGCGCGAACGTCAGGGCCGCGTCCTGGGCGATGGCGGCACGCAGCAGCGCGGACGGCGCCGGAAGCTCCTCGAGCCCTTCGGTGACGCCGAGATCCTCCAGGTCGCTGCGGGACGTGGCGACGTGCATCGGGTCCGGCCCGATCCACAGCGTCCGCCCTCCGAGGAGACCGTCGAGGCGGTCCGTGCCCCCGATGCCGTCTCCCGGCGCGGCCAGCACCGCGGCCGCGTCCCTGGCGAGCTCCTCGGCCAGCACCAGCGCCTTCACCTGCCCGCGGGCGAGGACCGCGACCACGTCGTCGACCGACGACACTGCCCCTTCCTCGCGCCCCTGGTCCTGGCGGAACTCCGCGAGCACCACCTCGCGCCGCCGCTCCCGGTAGGAGTCGAGGGCGTCCTCGACGCTCGCCTCGAAGTCCGCCGCGCGGACGCCGTGGCCGCGCCCGCCGCCCGCGACCTCGACCGTCCGGTGCCCGGCGTCCTGGCCGAGCTCGGCGCGCACCAGGTTCACGGCGCGCACGTCGCCGGTGAGCAGCACGATCTCCGGGCGGCCGTCGTTCACGCGCCGGTCGATCTCCGCCGCGACGGCCGCTGCGTTCCGCTTCCAGGAGTCCTCGGCGCGGGACTCGATCGTGGCGCGCTTGGTTCCCGGGCTGGAGGTCTTGCTGACCTCGTCGTTGGGGCCCTCGAACGTCTCGCGGGCCGCGCTCGCCCGGCCGGCGGCGTCGCAGGGCCAGAAGTCCGCCCCGCTGCGGTCGACGGCGACACACAGCGCGTCGACCGCCTCGTCCGCGGCCAGGGCGGCCTGCAGCAGCGCCGGTACGGGCAGCCACACCCCCGTCGCCACGGCGGGCGGGGTGCGCAGCACGCGGTCGACGACCACGCCCCCGTCCTCGGCGATGAGCACCCTGCCGTGCGCCCCCGCCACGCGTGTCGGCCGCAGGACCGCGGCCTCCAGCTCGTCGAGCACCGCGCTGGGCGCCGACTGCCGTTCGAGAGAACGTCGGACCGCTCGCCAGCGGTTCGCGACGTCCCTGTCGCCCGCCTCGGCCGAGGGCGTCGCGTCCAGGTAGACGGTCGCGAACGGGCCGGGGCGTCCGACGAGGGGCTTGAGCCAGTCGATCTTCATCCGTGATCCCCTTGATCGTCGTCGGCTGTGGCCTCCAGCGTGCGACGGATTCGCGGCCGACGCCACTGCGTCGGCCGGAGGACCGCGACCCCGTGGTCGGGGTCAGATCTCACCCCTTCAAGCGTAGGTGTCCAGGGGCGGGAGCTCGCCCTTGAGGCGCCCCGCCGCGTGCTCCTCGGCGATGCGCTCGTGGTGCCGGATGACCTCGGAGACGATGAAGTTGCGGAACTGCTCGGTGAACTCGGGGTCGAGCCCGGCGGCCTCGGCCAGGCCCTTGAGCCGGTCGACCTGCTGCCGGTCGCGGGACGGGTCGGCCGGAGGGAGCCCGCCCACGGCCTTGACCTCGCCCACGCGCCGGGTCATCTTGAACCGCTCGGCCAGCAGGTGCACCAACGCCGCGTCGATGTTGTCGATGCTCGCGCGCAGATCGAGGATCTCCTGGGGGATCCCGTCGGCAGCGGGAGCGGGCACGGGCGTGGTCTCGTCGGGGGTCTCGGGCATGGGTCGATCCTACGAGGCCCGCGGACGTACGAGCGTGTAAGGTCCCTCTTCGGCCTGAGCCGGCCGAACCGACGCACGGAGAGAGAACAGATGACGGTCGCGACGACGCCGAGCCTCGTGGAGGTGCCCGAGGGCACGAGCATCAACACCCTCCTGGCGGAGCGCGTGGCCCGGGCCGGAGACCGGCCCCTCATCGAGCGGCGCGCGGCGACGGACGGGTCGTGGTCGCCGGTGACCGCGGGCGAGTTCCACGCCGACGTCCTGACGGTGGCGCGAGGCCTGCTCGCCCGAGGCGTCGAGGTCGGCGACCGCGTCGCGATCATGTCCCGCACGCGGTACGAGTGGACGCTGCTCGACTTCGCGGCCTGGGCGGTCGGGGCCGTCGTGGTCCCCGTCTACGAGACGTCCTCCCCCGACCAGGTGCGGTGGATCCTCGCGGACTCCGGCGCGCGGCTGGTCGTGGTGGAGTCGCCGGCCCACGCCGACGCCGTCCGTCAGGTGCGCGACGAGCTGCCGGACCTCGAGGACGTCCTCGTCATCGCGACCGGTGCCGTCGACGCCCTGCGCGAGGCCGCGGCAGCGGTCCCGGCGCACGACGTCGCCGCCCGGCGCGACGCGGTGGCACGCGACGACCTCGCGACGATCGTCTACACCTCCGGCTCGACGGGTCGCCCGAAGGGTGCCGAGCTCACCCACGGCAACTTCGCGCACCTCGTCCTCAACGCCCGCCTCGCGCTCCCCGAGCTGCTGGAGGCCGACGGCGCCCGCACGGTGCTGTTCCTCCCGCTCGCCCACGTGTTCGCCCGGCTCATCCAGGTCGCGGTCATCGGCAGCAGCGCGGTGCTGGGCCACCTCCCGGACGTCAAGACGCTCACCGACGACCTGCGCACGTTCCGGCCCACGTTCCTCCTGGCGGTGCCGCGCGTGTTCGAGAAGGTCTACAACTCGGCCGAGCAGCGCGCCGGGTCCGCCGCACGCCGCCGCGTCTTCACCTGGGCCGCCCGCGTGTCCGGCGCGTACTCGCGCGCGCTCGACGCCGGCGCCGTCCCCACGACCCTCCGGCTGCGGCACGCGGTGGCCGACCGCCTGGTCCTCGCGCAGCTGCGCGCGGCGATGGGCGGCGAGCTGCGGTACGCGATCTCCGGCGGCGCTCCCCTGGGCGACCGCCTCGGCCACTTCTTCCGCGGGGCGGGCCTCACGGTGCTCGAGGGCTACGGCCTCACGGAGACCACGGCGCCGACGGCGGTGAACCTGCCCTCCGACCTGCGGATCGGCACGGTGGGACCGCCCTTCCCCGGCACCTCCGTGCGCGTCGACGACGACGGCGCCGTCCTCGTGTCCGGCCCGCACGTCTTCCGCGGCTACCGCGGGCGGCCCGACCTCACGGCGGAAGCGCTGGTCGACGGCTGGTTCCGCACCGGCGACGTGGGCGCGATCGACCACGGCCACCTGCGCATCACGGGTCGCACCAAGGAGATCATCGTGACCGCGGGCGGCAAGAACGTCGCCCCCGCCCCGCTGGAGGACCGCGTGCGGGCCCACCCGCTGGTCTCGCAGGTCGTGGTGGTCGGCGACGGGCGACCGTTCATCGGGGCCCTGGTCACCCTGGACGCGGAGATGCTGCCCGGCTGGCTGTCGACGCAGGGCATCCCGCCGATGTCGGTGGGCGCCGCCCGCACCGACCCGCGCGTCCTGGCGGCGCTCGACACCGCCGTCGAGGAGGCGAACACCGCGGTGTCGCGCGCCGAGTCGATCCGCAAGTTCCGGGTGCTCGAGGGCGACTTCACCGAGGCGAACGAGTACCTCACGCCGTCGCTCAAGGTGAAGCGGGAGCTCGTGCTGCGCGACTTCGCCGAGGAGATCGAGGCCCTGTACGCCCGCTGAGCCGGGTCCGGTCCCGGCCGGCCCGCGTCAGGCCGACTTCTCCCGCGGCGGGCGGCGACGCACGGGCGAGGTGCGGGGCACCAGCGTGGGGTTGACGTTCTCCAGCACGACCTCGCGCGTCACGACCACCCGCTCCACGTCGTCGCGGCTCGGCACGTCGAACATCACCTGCTGGAGGACCTCCTCCATGATGGCCCGCAGGCCGCGCGCGCCGGTGCCGCGCAGCAGCGCCTGCTCGGCGATCGCCTCGATGGCCTCCTGCTCGAACTCGAGCTCGACGCCGTCGATCTCGAACATGCGCTGGAACTGCTTGACGAGCGCGTTCCGCGGCTCCGTGAGGATCCGCACCAGCGCGTCGCGGTCGAGGGGCGACACGGAGGCGATGACGGGCAGGCGGCCGATGAACTCGGGGATGAGGCCGTACTTCTGCAGGTCCTCCGGCCGCACCTCGGCGAACAGGTCGTCGTCGACGACGGTCTCCATGGGCGCGCTGAACCCGATGCCGCGCTTGCGCGCCCGGGACGCCACGATGTCGTCGAGCCCGGCGAACGCGCCCGCCACGATGAACAGCACGTTCGTCGTGTCGATCTGGATGAACTCCTGGTGCGGGTGCTTGCGGCCGCCCTGCGGAGGCACCGAAGCGGTGGTGCCCTCGATGATCTTCAGGAGCGCCTGCTGCACGCCCTCGCCGGAGACGTCGCGCGTGATCGAGGGGTTCTCGGCCTTGCGGGCCACCTTGTCGACCTCGTCGATGTAGATGATCCCCGTCTCGGCCTTCTTGACGTCGTAGTCGGCGGCCTGGATGAGCTTGAGGAGGATGTTCTCGACGTCCTCGCCCACGTAGCCGGCCTCCGTCAGGGCCGTGGCGTCCGCGATGGCGAACGGGACGTTCAGCATCTTCGCGAGCGTCTGCGCGAGATACGTCTTGCCGGTGCCGGTGGGGCCGATGAGCAGGATGTTGGACTTCGCGATCTCGACCGCGTCGTCGCTGTCGCGCGCCGCCTCGCCCGCCTGTACCCGCTTGTAGTGGTTGTAGACCGCGACGGCCAGGGCCCGCTTGGCCGGCTCCTGGCCGATGACGTACTGCTCCAGGAAGTCGAAGATCTCGCGCGGCTTCGGCAGCTCCGTGAGCCCGAGCTCGGCCGCCTCGCCGAGCTCTTCCTCGATGATCTCGTTGCACAGGTCGATGCACTCGTCGCAGATGTACACGCCGGGGCCGGCGATCAGCTTCTTGACCTGCTTCTGCGACTTTCCGCAGAACGAGCACTTGAGCAGGTCTGCGCCGTCACCGATCCGAGCCACCGGGAGCCTCCATAGTCCTGAGTGCTGGTCCTGCAACCATTCCACACCACGGGGGCGTCGTTGTCAGCCGAGTACCCCGGTGCGTCGTGCCATAGGGTCCGCGTCCTCCGGTCCGGGAGGACGCGGACCCTCTGTCGTCCCAGGTCAGCGCGCCGCGAGGGCGGCCGGCTTGCGGCTCTCCAGCACCTGGTCCACCAGGCCGTAGTCCTTCGCCTGGGGGGCGGTGAGGATCTTGTCGCGCTCGATGTCCTCGCGCACCTGGGCCACCGTCTTGCCGGTGTGGCCGGCCAGCGTCTCCTCGAGCCACTCCCGCATGCGGATGAGCTCGTTGGCGTGGATCTCGATGTCCGACGCCTGGGCGTAGCCGCCGCCCTCCATCGCGGGCTGGTGGATGAGCACGCGAGCGTTCGGCAGGGCGAGGCGCTTGCCCGGCTGGCCCGCGGCGAGCAGCACGGCCGCAGCCGACGCGGCCTGACCGAGGCACACCGTCTGGATCTGCGGCTTGATGAACTGCATCGTGTCGTACAGCGCGGTCATCGCCGTGAACGACCCCCCGGGGGAGTTGATGTAGATCATGATGTCGCGGTCGGGGTCCTGGCTCTCCAGGACCAGCAGCTGCGCCATGATGTCGTCCGCCGACGCGTCGTCGACCTGGACGCCCATGAAGATGATGCGGTCCTCGAACAGCTTGGTGTACGGGTCCTGGCGCTTGAACCCGTAGGCCGTGCGCTCCTCGAACTGGGGCAGCACGTACCGCGACGACGGGGCGCCGTGCGGCAGCGCGACGCCGCCGGGGCGGCCCGCCGCGCCCGCCAGGTTCTGGGCCCGGAGGGCGAACTGGTACTCCTCGGAGTAGCTCACTGTGGTCTCCTCACGTAAAGGTCGTTGATGTCCTCGCGGGACGAGGCGGTCCGGCGTCGTCAGGACGCCGCGGTGCCGCCGCCGCCCGAGACCGAGGACGCGTTGGTGACCACGTGGTCGACGAACCCGTACTCGAGCGCCTCGTCCGCGGTGAACCAGCTGTCGCGGTCGTTGTCCTTGAGGATCTGCTCGAGCGGCTGGCCGGTCTGCTCGGCCGTGAGCTCCGCGAGCACCTTCTTCATGTGCATGATCAGCTGCGCGCCGATCCGCACGTCGGTCGCGGTCCCGCCGACGCCGCCCGACGGCTGGTGCATGAGGACACGCGCGTGCGGCGTGATGTAGCGCTTGCCCTTGGCGCCCGAGGAGAGCAGGAACTGCCCCATCGAGGCCGCCATGCCCATCGCGATGGTCGCGACGTCGGGCTGGATGTACTGCATCGTGTCGTAGATCGCCATGCCGGCCGTGATGGAGCCGCCGGGGCTGTTGATGTACAGCCAGATGTCCTTGTCCGGGTCCTCCGCGGCCAGCAGCATCATCTGGGCGCAGATGGCGTTCGCGTTCTCGTCGCGCACCTCCGAGCCCAGCCAGATGATGCGCTCCTTGAGGAGCCGGTTGTAGATGGAGTCGTTGAGGCCGAGGCCCGGGCCATCGGCGCGCGCCACCGGCGTCGCACCGTCCATCCGCAGCAAGTCGTTCACGTCCGTCTCCTTCGTCATCGCCGTCGATCGACCCTAACGTGCGGCGGTGCGACGAAACGTCCCGCAACCGGCCCTTTTCGCTGCGGGCGCACACGACGCCGCACCCCGGCCCCGGCGCTCACGTCCCGGCCGCCTCGCACAGCGTGCGTGCCGCCCGCCGCGCCGCGCGGAACGGCGCCGACGGGACGCCCAGCCCGGACGCCACGAGGGCGCCGTCGTAGAGCAGCACCAGCGCTGCCGCGAGCTCGCCGGACCGCCGCAGGCCGGCCTGCCGGCACTCCCCCTCGACGAGCTCCCGCAGCCACGCCTTCTGCCGCCCGACCTCCACCGCGACGGGATGGGCCGGGTCGTCAACCTCCGCGCGCGCGTTGATCGCGGCGCAGCCTCGACCGCCCTCGGCCGACGTCCAGCCCTCGGCGGCGTCGAACAGGGCCAGCACGCGCTCGACGCCGGGCTCCTCGTGCGCGGCCAGCGCGGCACGCAGGTGTTCCTCCCAGCGCGCGTCGCGCGCCCGCAGGTACGCGACCTCCAGGGCCTCCTTGGACCCGAAGCGGTCGTACAGGGTCTTCTTCGTGACGCCCGCCTCCGCCGCGATGGTGTCGACGCCGACGGCGTGCAGGCCGCGGGCGTAGAACAGGTGCGAGGCGGCCTCGAGGATCCTTCGCGCGGCCGGGGTGAGGCTGGGGGCGTCGGTCATGCGACCGACTATACAGATCTGTATATTGCTGGGATGGGTAAACAGATCGGTATACACGCCCGCGTGATGACCGCTCTCGCCTCGGTCGCGTTCGTGCTGTCGTGGAGCTCGGGCTTCCTCGGTGCGAAGCTCGGCACCGGCCAGGCCCCCGTGCCGACGCTCCTCCTGTGGCGGTACGTGGTCGTCACGGTCGCCCTCGGGGCCGGGCTCGGAGTCGCCCGGAAGGTGCGGGGGCGCCGCCGCGCCGGCCACCCGGGAGTCGTGCACCTCGGCGGTGCGCGAGAGGCCGCGCACCACGTCGTCGTCGGGCTGCTCTCCCAGGTCGGGTACGTGCTGCCCGTCTACGGCGCGATCGCCCTGGGCGTGAGCACGGGGGCGACGTCGCTCGTCGACGCGGTGCAGCCCGTCCTGGTCGCCACGCTCGTGGGACCCGTGCTCGGCCAGCGCGTCCGGCCCCTGCAGTGGGCCGGCCTGGCGACGGCGTTCGCAGGCGTGGCGTTCCTCGTGTCCGCCGACCTGCGCGTCACGACGGCGCCCGTCTGGGCGTACGCCCTGCCCGCGACGGCGGTCGGGTCCCTCGTCGCGGCCACGATGCTGGAGCGCCGGCGCCCGGCAGCCCTCCCGGCCGCGCCCATGCTCGCCCTGCACGCCACGGTCGCCACGCTCGTGCTCGCGGTGCTCGCGCTCGCCACGGGGGACGTCCTTCCGCCTGCCGACGCCACGTTCTGGGTGTCGACCGTCTTCCTCGCGCTCGTCCCGTCCTTGGCCGCCTACGGCCTGTACTGGTCCCTGCTGCGTCGCGTGGACGTGACCACGCTCAACGCGCTGCTTTTCCTCGTCGTCCCGACCACCACGCTGGCCGGCGCCGCGCTCTTCGACGAGCCCCTCTCTGCCGCCACCGGGGCGGGGCTCGTCCTCACCGGGCTCGGTGTCGCCGCCGTCGTGCGAGCCGAGAGCCGCCGTCGCGCGGCCCCGGCGGCGCGTGGCGGGAAGGGTGCCGAAGACGGTGACGGAGACGGCGGCGGGGACGACGACGGCCCGCACCGTCCGTGAGGACGATGCGGGCC
>NZ_JBHUWC010000178.1:0-8305 GCF_042670225.1 Isoptericola sp. NPDC057191
GGTCGTCACCTGCCGGTCCGCGCGCGTGCTCAGGGGACCGCGACCTCGCCGCGCTCGGCCTTCAGCGCGATGTCGCTGCGATGGTGCGAGCCGTCCAGCGTGATCTGCGCGACCCCCGCGTACGCCGCTGCCCGCGCTGCCGCGAGGTCCGCGCCCTGGCCGACCACGGACAGCACCCGGCCGCCGGCGGACACCAGCGTGCCGTCGTCGGTCAGGGCGGTGCCGGCGTGCAGCACGTGCACGCCCTCCAGCGCCTCCGCGGCCTCGATGCCGCCGATGGCGTCGCCCTTGCGCGGCGACTCGGGGTAGCCCTGCGACGCGACGACGATGTTGACCACGGCGTCGTCCGACCAGCGCAGCGGCTCGACGCCGTCGAGCCGGCCGGTCGCGGCGGCGACCAGCACACCGGACAGCGGCGTGCGCAGCCGGGTGAGCACCGCCTGGATCTCCGGGTCACCGAACCGGGCGTTGAACTCGACCACGCGAGTCCCACGGCTGGTCAGCGCGAGCCCCACGTACAGCACGCCGGAGAACGGGGTGCCGCGGCGCGCCATCTCGTCGACCGTGGGCTGCGCGATGCGGTCGACCACCTCGGTCACCAGGCCGGACGGCGCCCAGCCGAGCGGGGTGTAGGCCCCCATGCCGCCCGTGTTGGGGCCGGCGTCGTCGTCACCCACGCGCTTGAAGTCCTGGGCGGGCACCATCGGCACGACGGTCGCGCCGTCGCACAGGCAGAACAGGGAGACCTCCGGACCGTCCAGGTACTCCTCGACCACGACTCGTCCGTCGCCGCCGCGGGCGTCGAGCGCCTCGCGGGCGTGGGCGAGGGCGGCGTCGCGGTCGGACGTCACGACGACGCCCTTCCCGGCGGCCAGGCCGTCGTCCTTGACGACGTACGGGGCCCCGAAGGCGTCGAGCGCGTCCGCGACCTGCGCCTCCGTGGTGCACACGTGCGCCATGGCGGTGGGGACGTTCGCGGCCGCCATGACGTCCTTGGCGAACGCCTTCGAGCCCTCGAGGAGGGCGGCCTCGCCGGACGGCCCGAAGCACGGGATGCCGGCCTCGCGGACCACGTCGGCGACGCCCGCCACCAGCGGAGCCTCCGGCCCGACGACGACGAGGTCGACGCCCAGCGTCCGCGCGAGCGCCGCGACGGCGCGGCCGTCGTTCGCGTCGACGGGGTGCAGGGTCGCCTGGGCGGCCATGCCCGGGTTGCCGGGGGCCGCGTGCAGCTCGTGCGCCGGCTGCGTGCCCTCGGCGGCCTCGGACGCGAGGGCGTGGACGATGGCGTGCTCGCGGGCACCGGTCCCGACGACGAGGATCTTCACGGGCAGCCATGCTAACCGGGGACGGTGGCGTCCTGTCCGGAGCGTTCGAGGGCGGCCGTGACGAAGCCGTCCGCGACCAGTCCGGCGACGGCGTCGCGCAGCCACGCGACGGCGGCCGGGTCCCGGTCCCGGCCGGTGGCCACGGCCTGGCGGATCTCGGTGAACCGGGGCTCGACGAGGCGCAGCCCCGGGTGCTGCCCCACGTAGCGCGTGAGGGGCTGGCGGATGCCGGCCGCGACCTCCAGGCCGTGCTCCTCGAACGCGACGGTCCCGTCGGCACCACGCACCACCTGAGCGTGCTGCAGGGTGCGCGTGAGGTACAGGTCGTAGGCGGAGCCCTGCTTGACGCCGACGCGCACGCCGGGGCGGTCGACGTCCTCGGCCGTGCGCACCACGGAGTCCTCGGGCACGGCGAAGACGCCCTCGATCAGCACGTACGGCGCCGTGAACGCGACGTGGGCGGCCCGCTCGGGCTCGACGGCGAGGAAGCCGACGTCGGCCCGTCCTTCCGCGACCGCCGCGAAGGACAGCCGCGCTGCGTCCACGCACTCGAGGCGGGCCGGCACCCCGAGGCGACGCGCCAGCTCCCGCGCGAGGTCCGCCGTGACGCCGGCGGGGGCGTCCGGCGTGCCCTGCGCCAGCACCGGGTTGCCGAGGTTGAGCACCGCGCGCAGCGCCCCGTGCGGGGCGAGCGCGGCGACGACCTGCGGGGACGCCTGCGCGGGAGCCGCCACGATCAGCGCGCGTGGATGAGGTCGTGCACCGGGATGATCTCGTCGCGCCGCGGGCCCACGCCCACCGCGGAGATGCGGCAGCCGGAGAGCTCCTCCAGCCGGGCGAGGTACGCCTGCGCGTTGGCGGGCAGGTCCTCGATGCGGCGGGCGCCGGAGATGTCCTCCCACCACCCGGGCATCTCCTCGTAGATCGGCTTCGCGTGGTGGAAGGCCGACTGGTCGTCGGGCATCTCGTCGTAGCGGGTGCCGTCCACGTCGTAGGCGACGCAGACGGGCACCTTCTCCAGGCCGGTGAGCACGTCGAGCTTGGTGACCACCAGGTCGGTGAGCCCGTTGATGCGCGCCGCGTAGCGCGCGATGACGGAGTCGTACCAGCCGCAGCGGCGCGCGCGGCCGGTCGTGACGCCGTACTCCCCGCCGGTCTTGAGCAGGTACTCGCCCATGTCGTCGAACAGCTCGGTGGGGAACGGGCCCTCGCCGACGCGCGTCGTGTACGCCTTGATGACGCCGATGACGGAGTCGACGCGGGTGGGCCCGATGCCCGACCCGGTGACCGCGCCACCCGCGGTGGCGCTGGAGGACGTGACGAACGGGTACGTGCCGTGGTCGATGTCCAGCATGGTCGCCTGGCCGGCCTCGAACAGGACGTTCTTGCCGGCGTCGAGGGCCTGGTTCAGCACCAGCGGGGTGTTCGCGACCATCGGCCGGAGCCGTTCGGCGTGGGCGAGCAGCTCGTCGACCGTCTCGTCGATCTCGACGCCGCGGCGGTTGTAGACCTTGACCAGCAGGTGGTTCTTCTGGTCGAGCGAGCCCTCGACCTTCTCCCGCAGGATCTTGGGGTCGAACAGGTCCGCGATGCGGATGCCGACACGGTTGATCTTGTCCGCGTACGCCGGCCCGATGCCCCGGCCGGTGGTGCCGATCCGGCGCTTGCCGAGGAACCGCTCGGTGACCTTGTCGAGCGTGCGGTGGTACCCGGCGATGACGTGCGCCTGGCTCGAGACGAGCAGGCGCGAGACGTCGACGCCCCGGGCGATCAGGTCGTCGAGCTCCTCGAACAGCACGTCGATGTCCACGACCACGCCGTTGCCGATCACCGGGACGACGCCGGGCGACAGGATGCCGGAGGGCAGCAGGTGCAGGGCGTACTTCTCGTCACCGATGACGACGGTGTGGCCCGCGTTGTTGCCGCCGTTGAACTTCACGACGTAGTCGACCCGGGACCCGAGCAGGTCCGTGGCCTTTCCCTTGCCCTCATCGCCCCACTGGGCACCGACGAGCACCACGGCTGGCATGAAATCTCCTCGTGTCGACGAGGCCCGGCATGTCGCCCGTGGGCGGGCCTCCTCGGCCGGGCCGCGCCCGAGTTTACCCGTCCGTGACCATGCCGGAGGATCAGCCGGAGGATCGGCCGGAGATTCCGCCGGCGGACCGGCGGGGGGCGGTCAGGCGGGTCGGTGCGACGCGGGGGCCGACGACGCCGGCGCGGACTCGCACCGGTGGTCGCGGTCGATGCGGAACAGGTCGAGCGCGCCGCACACCTCGAGCACGAACAGGTCGCGCTCGTCCGCACCGCGCAGCACCGTGGCCCCGCCGCGCTTGCGCCCGGCGTCCGCCAGGGAGATTAGGAAGGCAGCGCCCGTCGAGTCCATGAAGGTGACCCGGCACATGTCGATCACCAGCAGTTGACGGCGCAGCCCGACCACCCGGGTGGCGATCTCGGGGAACTGGTCGCGTTCCGCGAGGTCGAGGTCACCGGCGATCACGAGCGTCGTCGTCGTCGATGACGTCGCGATCTCGATCATGCTGCCGAGCGTACCCGGGACCGGGCCTGCACGACGCCCGAGGGCGCAGGGCCCCGCGAGCGGGCGAGAATGGGCCCATGACCTCCCCCGTGGACGACCTGCTCGCCGGCCCGCCTCCCACCCGCCTGCCCGACGACCACCCCCAGGTGCGCGAGGGTCTCGACGCCGGGGAGGACCCGGCCCGCCTCGCCGCCGACCATCCCGCAGCCTCTCTGGCCTGGGCCGTGCTCGCGGAGCTCACGCTCGACGGCGCGGGTGCGGAGCCCAGTGCCGCACGGTCGGTCGCGGCCTACGCGTACGCCCGCACCGGGTACCACCGCGGCCTGGACGCGCTGCGCCGCGCGGGCTGGCGCGGCCAGGGGCCGATCCCCGCCGACCACGTCCCGAACCAGGGCTTCCTGCGCGCCCTCGCCGCCCTGGCCACCGCGGCCGGCCAGATCGGCGAGACCGCCGAGGCGGACCGCTGCACGCAGTTCCTCCGTGACTCCGGCACGTCCGTCGACGAGGTCCGCGCGCTGCGCGACTGACGCCACCAGGGCAGCATCTGACTCCACACGTCACGACGACGGCCACCTGTTCCCACGAACGGGTGGCCGTCGTCGCTGGTCATGTCATGGTCCTTGACCAGGCCTGGAGGCGATCTTCTCGATCGTCTCGGGGGTGGGGTTGTACCCGATGGTGACCGTGGTGGTCGGGAGCAGTGCACGCTCGCCGTCGGTGTCGACCTCGATCATGGGCGTCACCATCACGAAGTCAGCGGCGGGATCGCACCGGACGCTCACCCGCGTGGTCAGCAGCCGCCGGCTCATCGTGGCCTCTGCCGAGACGTCCACGTAGTCCGACGCGTTGAGCGCCCTGACGACCGGCGCCCGCCCCGCCTTCTCGTGGGCCTCGAACTTCTGCGTGAACGTGCCGCAGCTCGGTGCGGTGACGGTCGCCTCGCCGGTGACCTCGAACGGGCCGTCGGTCTCCCGGTTCGGGTACACCCTCACCTGGCCCACGTCGAACGTCTGCTCCTCGCCGTCGACCGTCAGCGTGATCGTGGAGAACTCGACCAGGCTGTCGTGCGCATCGACGTTGAACGTGAGGTTCCCGAGACGCCGCTCGCCGACACCTTCGACGTGTCCCTGAGTGCCTCGGAGCATGTCGAAGTCGTCCACGTGGCGGGTGCCGGCCGTCACCCCTGTCGCGTCCCAGACCGGGTCATCGGGGTCGGCGACGAACAGCAGGTTCAGATCGATCCCGACGCCGTCCTCCCCGACGACGTCGATCGCGGCGGTGGCGAACCGGGCCGTACCGCTGACCGCGGTCGTCGGCGCCGGGGCGGGGGCCGGTGCCGTGCATCCCGCCATCGCGGCGACGGCGCCTGTGGCGAGCACTCCGACCAGACGCGTCCGGCGACAGATCCCGATCACGTCTCCCTCCTCGGATGTCAGGTGCTGCGCCCGTACATCCACCTGTCGGGGTGCCCGCCGACTTCTCGGCGGACCTTCTCCCGTGGACCTTCTTCCGGCCCATCGTGACCTCTCAGCACCCGCAGCGCCGGCGAGTTGCAAGATCTGCACGGGCATCTCAGCACTCGGGCGTACTCATGAGGGCAGGACCTGCACCTGGTGTCGGACGCCACCGGTTCGGGGAGAGCTTCCGGAACGGTCGGGCAGAACGGTCTACCGCGGGGTGCCGGAGCTCGCGTGCAGCTTCGCCCACACCAGCTTGCCCGACCCGGCGGGCCGCCACCCCCAGTCGGCCAGGCGCTCCACGATCTGCATCCCGAACCCGCCGACGCGGTTGGGGTGCCCGTCCGTGGTGACGGGCGGGGCGGGGTTGGAGTCCTCGACCTCGATGCGCAGCCCGTCCCCGGTGTCGAAGAGCCGCAGCGCGATGTTGCCCCAGCCGTGCAGCACCCCGTTCGCCACGAGCTCGGAGACGACGAGCTCGGCGGACGCGGACTCCGGCAGCCCCCACGCCTGGCAGGTGCGCAGCACGGCGTGCCGGGCACGGCCGATGGACGCCGGCTCGCTGGGCAGCAGCCACCGGCGTGAGCGGGGGCTCAAGGGCTGGGTCTCGGCGTCGGCGACCGGGTCGGGCACCCGCACGACCACCAGCGCGACGTCGTCCTCGGGCGCGTCGGCGAGCCGGGAGAGCAGCTCCTCCCCCACCCCGGCGGCGTCGCGGGCCGTGATCCGGGCGGAGGTCTCGACGAGCGCGTCGAGACCGACCTTGAGCGAACGGTCGCGGCGCTCGATGAGGCCGTCGGTGTAGAAGAGGAGGACGTCGCCGCGGCGCAGCTCCGCCTGCCCGGTGGTGCGGGGGCGGGAGCCGAAGCCGACGAGCGACCCGGCGCCGCCGGCGAGCTGCGTGACCTTGCCGTCGCGCAGCAGCAGCGGCGGCAGGTGGCCGGCGCGCGTGTACTGCACGGTCCAGGCGTCGCCGTCGGGCTGGTGCTTGAGCGTCGCGTAGACCATGGACGCGGAGCGCGGGATGCGCATGCCGGTGACGAGCTGGTCGACCCTGTCGACGACGATGCCGGGCGTGGCGAGCTCGAAGGCGTAGGACCGCACGACGGAGCGCAGCTGACCCATCGCGGCCGCCGCCTCGACGTCGTGCCCGACCACGTCGCCGACGACGAGCCCGACGGTGCCGTCGCTGATCTGGAGCACGTCGTACCAGTCGCCGCCGACCTGGGCGTGCTCGGCGTTGGGCGCGTAGTAGGTCCACACGTCGAGCCCGGACACGTCGGCCTGCTCGGGCAGCATGGCGCGCTGGAGGGCCTCGGCGAGCCGGTGCTCACGGGCGTAGAGGCGCGCGTTGTCGATGGCGGTGCCGGCGCGGCGGGCGACGACCTCGATCACGGTGTGCACGTGCTGCGGCTCGGTCGGCGCCGGGCCGGGTGCTTCCGTGACCGTCCCGTCGGCGGCGACGCCGACGCCGTGCCAGGTGGCGAGGAGCCCGAGCACGCGACGCCGGCCGGCCACGGCGTGCACGACGACGGCGCGCGGCAGGGCACCGGTCTCTTCGACGACGCGCCGCAGCACGTCGCGGCGCAGCCAGCCCGAGGCGGCGTGGGCGGGGAAGCGGGCGTCGAGGCGGAGCATCACCGGCCCTTCGATGACGCCCTCGAGCAGGTCCTGGACCTCGTCCCGCACCGGCTCGTGCCCCTCGTGCCCCTCGTGCACCGGCGAGCCCTCGGCGTCCCCGTCCGGGGCCTCCGGGACGTAGCGGGCGTGCCGGCGTCCGCGACCGCTGGGGGGCGAGGCGACGTCCACGCCGTCGGCGAAGAGGAGGCCGTCGTCGTTGACGTAGAACCCCGCCCAGGGCACGAGCGAGCGCAGCAGGTCGGCGATGTCTCGCAGGGCGTACGGGTACTCGAGGTCGCCGAGCAGCTCGGTGGTCTGGGCGATGAGGTCGAGGTCGGCCCGCTCGCGGCGCTCGACCTCCAGGGACGCGAGCTGTGCCGCCTGGCGCTCGACGTGCGTCGAGACGTCGGTGGCGGTGCCGAACCACCGGTGAGCGGGGCCGTCCGCGTCCGGCACGGGGGACATCGTCACCTGCCACCACGTGCCCGCCCCGTCGGGGTGGCGGCCGCGCACCATGCGCGTGGTCGGCCGGCTGGCGCGCAGGTCCTCCTGGCTGCGCTCGCGCTCCGTGTCGTCGGCGACGAGCGCGAGCAGCGGGTGCTCCCCCAGCGCGGCGAGGTCGCTCAGGCCGATGCCGGTCTGCCGGGCGAACGCGTCGTTCACCCAGAGGACGGGCATGCCGTCGTCCCAGGAGCCGGTCACGAAGGCCGGGATGATGGCGTCGGCGACCGCGACGTCAAGAAAACCACTCGGGAGGGGCGGCACAGGACCGGATGATTCGGTCATAATGCCTCCACTGCCAAGATTCCCCGCCCGGGTTGGTGTTCTTGCTGGTCATTCAACCGTAGATTGGTGTCCGCCGAGACTCGAGATGAACGCCCCGGCGCGTGGAAGGAGCACCGTGCACGACGGATCGAACTCGACCCCACGTGACCTGCGGCGTGCAGACGTGAGGGAGGCAGACGTGATGCCCGAGCTGGGAGACCCCGCGAGCGTGCACGTCATCGTGGGCGCGTCGCGTGCCCGCGTGGTGCTGTCCGGAGAGATCGACGCCGACATCGGCGCCGAGCTCGGAGAGGCGATCTCCGACGCCGAGGGCTCCGGCCTCCCCGTCGAGATCGACGCCCACCACGTCACCTTCATGGACTCGTCCGGTGTGGCGTTCCTCGCACGGCTCGCGTCGCGCAGCCCGCACCGCGTGCGGGTGCTCCGCGCACCCCCCACCGTGCGGTTCCTCCTCGAGGTCACCCGCATCGGTGAGCTCCTGGAGATCGTCGACGTCGACCCGGGCTTCGACCTGGAGACCCCGACGCCGAGGTAGTCGGAGACTCGCCGAGGTAGTGCTGAGGGCGGCCCGCACC
>NZ_JBHUWC010000179.1:0-8285 GCF_042670225.1 Isoptericola sp. NPDC057191
GTCCCCGGGCGGGGGCGCGCCGTCGTCGTGATCGCTGCCGGGCCGTCGAGGCTCGGCCGGCCCGCCGTCAGACCTCGTGGTTCTCCGACGAGATCATCCACGCCTGCTTCTCCAGGTCGGTGATGATCTCGTGCAGCAGGTCGGCCGACGTCGGGTCCTCCGCGTCGACGTCGTCGTGCACGTCGCGCGCGACCTCGACGGTCTGCGCGACCCGCTCGACGATCGCGTCGACCGTGTCGTCGACGGACACGAGGCCCGCGGGGTAGGGCGACAGGTCCGTGGTGGTGGCGACGGTCTCCGTGCGGCCGTCGGGCACGGCCTGCAGCGCCCGCAGGCGCTCCGCGACGGTGTCGCTGTGCTCGCGTGCGACGTCGACCAGCTCGTCCAGCTGGAGGTGCAGGTCGCGGAACCCGCGGCCGGTCACGTTCCAGTGGGCCTGCTTGCCCTGGACGTGCAGGTCGACCAGGGCGACCAGCACGCGCTGCAGGTGGGCGCGGAGCTTGTCGGACGCCTCGGCGCGGGGGGTGCTGCGCTTCATCGTGGGAGTGGTCATGGGGAACCTCGCTTCCGTTGACGATCGCTGTCTTGAACCGTTCCAGGCTAGTAAGCCTTCCCGCCCCTCGCCAGGAAGGGCAGGCGAGCCTTCGCCCGCGGCCCGAGGTCAGCGCGTACCGGTCGCGACGTCGAGCACCGCGGTCGCGAACGCGGTGCCGAGCGCGGGGGAGTGGTCCGCCCCGGCGATCGACCACAGCTGGACCGAGGTGCCGTCCGCGCACCCGGCCCAGGTGGTCACGGTGGTCTCGGCGCCGGGGACGGCGGTGTCGAGGTCGCGCAGGCCAGGGGCGGTGAGGGGTGGTGCCGGGCAGTCGTCGAGACGCGCCCAGGCGGCCGCCGACGCCGCTGCCCCCGGGTACGCGTGCCCCTCCCGGCGCCCGCCCGCGGCGCGGATGACCGGGTCGTCGGTGCCGTGCACCTGCACGACGCGCACCGGGCGCGACGGCCGGCAGGCGCGGCCGTCCGCGGGCATGGCGCCCGCGAGCGACACCACGGTGGAGACGAGGTCGGCGTGGTCGCACGCCGTGCGGTAGGCCATGAACCCGCCGTTCGAGTACCCGACCACCGCGACCCGGCGAGGGTCGACGGCGTAGGTCGTCGCGAGGGTGCGCACCACCAGGGCGAGGTACGCGGAGTCGTCGACGTCCGCCCGCTCGGCGCCGCAGCAGGCGTCGCTCGCGTTCCAGAACCGTCGTCCGTCGGGTCCCGTGGTGCCCTCGGGGAGGACGTAGAGCGCGCCGCGCGCGGCGGCCTCCTCGCGCAGCCCGAGCAGGTCGTCCACGCGGGCGGGGTCGGAGCCGAAGCCGTGCAGGACGACGAGCAGGGGTGCGGGGCTGGCGGGGTCGTACCCGGGCGGCACCTGGACCTGGACGGGGCGTCCGCCGACGTCGACGGTGCCCGCCGCGCCGGCCGGCAGCGCCGCGGCCGCCGCGAGCACCACCGGGCGGTCGGGGCCCGGCCGGGCACCCGGGGACCCGCAGGCCGCGAGGAGCACCAGCGCCAGCGCGACGAAGGTCGCCACGATCGAGCGGTGCGCCGGCATGCCCACGATCCTCGCGTGCACGGCGTGCGCGGCATAGGCTGAAAACCTTGCGGAGGTGGTGCTCCGATGACGTGGCAGCTGGCGCTCATGACGACGTCGCTCGCTCTGGTCGCGACGGTCGCCGCCCGGTCGTGGCTGCGCTCGCCCGCGCACCGTGACGCCGTCGTGCGCCGGGCTCGCCGCCGTCGTGCCCCGACCGACGACCCGCTCGTCACGCTCACGGTCCAGGTGCGGCTCGGCGAGCTCGCCCGCGAGCTGCGTGCGATCGACGACGACCCGCAGGTGTACGCCCGCGCGCACCACGCCCGAGCCGCGCAGGAGGCCTACGACGCCCTGCTGCGGGAGGCGTGCCGACTCGCCGGGCTCGGCGTCGTCGACCTGCCGATGCGCGCCGGCGAGCGGGCCGAGTCTGCCGAGCGGCTGCGCGAGGAGCTGGAGCTCAGCTCCCGCGGCTGGTCCTGGTAGCCGCCGAGGTAGTCCAGCGGCCTCGACCAGCGGCCGAGGTAGTTCCCGCACTCGTGAAGGAGTACGTGCAGAGCCGAGGTAGCTCCTCCTCGCAAGGTGGTGCGGACCACCTGCCCGGGGAGGTACCTCGGCTCTACGCGTGCTACCTCGCGGGGTGCTGGACTACCTCGCGGGGTTGTCGACTACCTCGGCGTCAGAGGGCCTCGAGCGCCGTGTTGAACGTCGCGGACGGACGCATGACCGCCGCGGCCTTCACCGCGTCGGGGCGGTAGTAGCCGCCGATGTCGGCCGGCGACCCCTGCACGCCCACGAGCTCGGCCACGATCGTCTCCTCCTGCTCGGCGAGCGACGCGGCGAGCGGGCCGAACGCGGCGGCCAGCTCGGCGTCCTGCGACTGGGCGGCAAGCTCCTGGGCCCAGTAAAGCGCGAGGTAGAAGTGCGAGCCACGGTTGTCGATGCCGCCGACGCGGCGCGTGGGCGACTTGTCCTGGTCGAGGAACGTGCCCGTGGCGCGGTCGAGGGTGTCCGCGAGCACCTGGGCGCGCGCGTTGCCCGTGGCGGTCGCCAGGTGCTCGAACGACGCCGCGAGGGCGAAGAACTCGCCGAGGGAGTCCCAGCGCAGGTAGTTCTCCGCGAGGAGCTGCTGCACGTGCTTCGGCGCGGAGCCGCCGGCGCCGGTCTCGAAGAGGCCACCGCCGTTCATCAGCGGCACGACCGACAGCATCTTGGCGGAGGTGCCCAGCTCGAGGATCGGGAACAGGTCCGTGTTGTAGTCGCGCAGCACGTTGCCCGTCACGGAGATCGTGTCCAGACCCTGGCGGATCCGGGCGAGCGAGAACGCCGTCGCCTCGGCCGGCGCCATCACGTGGATGTCGAGGCCGTCGGTGTCGTGGTCGCCCAGGTACTCCTCGACCTTGGCGATGAGCTGCGCGTCGTGGGCGCGCTGCGCGTCCAGCCAGAAGACGGCGGGCGAGCCGGTCGCGCGGGCGCGGTTGACGGCGAGCTTGACCCAGTCGCGGATCGCGACGTCCTTGGTGGTGCAGGCGCGCCACACGTCGCCCGTCTGCACGTCGTGGCTCAGCAGCACGTCGCCGGCCGCGTTCACGACCTCGACCGTGCCGTCGGCGGGGATCTCGAACGTCTTGTCGTGCGAGCCGTACTCCTCGGCCTTCTTGGCCATGAGGCCCACGTTGGGGACGGAGCCCATCGTGGCCGGGTCGAGGGCGCCGTGCGCGCGGCAGTCGTCGATGACGGTCTGGTACACGCCGGCGTACGACGAGTCGGGGATGACGGCGAGCGTGTCGTGCTCCTGGCCGTCGGGGCCCCACATGTGGCCGCCGCCGCGGATCATCGCGGGCATGGAGGCGTCGATGATGACGTCCGACGGCACGTGCAGGTTCGTGATGCCGCGGTCGGAGTCGACCATGGCGAGGGCCGGACCGTCGGCCAGGCCCTGCGCGACGGCGGCCTTGATGGCCTCGCCGTCGGGGAGGGTGTCGACGGCGGCGAGGAGGCCGCCGAGGCCGTCGTTGGGGGAGATGCCCGCGGCCTTGAGCTGGTCGCCGTACTGCTCGAACAGCGCCGGGAAGAAGGCCTGCACGACGTGGCCGAAGATGATGGGGTCGGAGACCTTCATCATCGTCGCCTTGAGGTGCGCGGAGAACAGCACGCCCTCCGCCTTGGCCCGCGCGACCTGCTCGGCGAGGAAGGTGTTCAGGGCGGCGACGGACATGAACGTCGCGTCGACGACCTCGCCCGCCTCGACCCGGAGGCCGTCCTTGAGGACGATCGTCCCGGCCGGCGTGACGAGCCGGATGGTCAGGGTGTCGTCGGCGGGGACGACGACGGACTTCTCGTTGGAGAAGAAGTCGTCCTTGCCCATGGTCGCGACGTTCGTCTTCGAGTCGGCCGACCAGGCGCCCATGCGGTGCGGGTGCGCCTTGGCGTAGTTCTTCACCGAGGCGGGGGCCCGGCGGTCCGAGTTGCCCTCGCGCAGCACCGGGTTGACGGCAGAGCCCTTGACCTTGTCGTACCGGGCGCGCACGTCCTTCTCGGCGTCGGTCTGCGGGTCCTCGGGGTAGTCGGGGACGTCGTAGCCCTGCGCCTGCAGCTCGGCGACGGCGGCCTTCAGCTGCGGCGCCGACGCCGAGATGTTCGGCAGCTTGATGATGTTGGCCTCGGGCGTGGTGGCGAGGGCCCCGAGCTCGGCGAGGGCGTCGCCGATGCGCTGGTCGTCGCTCAGGCGCTCCGGGAACTGGGCGAGGATGCGACCGGCCAGGGAGATGTCGCGCGTCTCGAGCGTGACCCCGGCCTGCGCGGCGTACGCCTCGACGATCGGGAGGAACGAGTACGTCGCGAGCAGCGGCGCCTCGTCGGTGTGGGTGTAGATGATCGTGGCGGCCTCGGGCCGGGACTCGGTGGTCATGCGGCGATGCTCCCTAGGCAGGGCAGTGATGGACGAGAGATTGTTTGACATCAAGATATCTGCCCGCGGCGGAGCCTGTCGAAAACGGGACGCACGCCATACCCGCCCGGCGGCCCCTCCGCGCGCGGCCATGGCGGGGCGCCGTTACGGTCGAGCCGTGCCGACGCGTCAGCTCCATCTCGCCCAGGCCGGACCGGCCGAGGTCGCGGGCGCCCTCGCCGCCCTCCGCGCGGAGGTCGGGCTGCCCGCCATGTTCCCCGCCGCGGTGCGCGAGGAGGCCGAGGAGGCCGCGAACGACGGTGGCCGAGGCGCGGTCGACGGCGGCCACGCCAGCCAGGCCCGCCAGGACCGCCGCGACGTCGAGCTGGTGACGATCGACCCGCCCGGCTCCATGGACCTCGACCAGGCGGTGCACGTCGCGTCGTCGGGCCGGGGCTACATCGTGCGGTACGCCATCGCGGACGTGGCGGCGTTCGTGCGTCCCGGGGGCGCGCTGGACGCCGAGACGCACCGGCGGGGGACGACGGTCTACGGCCCGGACGTCCGCACGCCCCTGCACCCGACGGTCCTGTCGGAGGGCGCGGCGAGCCTGCTGCCCGACGAGGACCGCCCGGCGGTGCTGTGGACGATCGGCCTGGACGCGGAGGGCGAGATCACCAGCAGCTCCGTGACCCGCGCGACCGTCCGCTCGCGCGCCCGCCTCACCTACGGCGAGGCCCAGGCACACCTCGACGCCGGCACCGCCGCGGACTCGCTGTCCCTGCTCGCCGACGTCGGGCGGTTGCGCCAGGCGCGCGAGCGGGACCGGGGCGGGGTGTCGCTGGAGGTGCCCGAGCAGGAGATCGTGCCGCGGCCTGACGGGTCGTTCGCCCTCGAGCTGCGGCGCACCCTGCCCGTCGAGGGCTGGAACGCGCAGATCTCGCTCCTCACCGGGATCGCCGCGGCCGCGATGATGCGCGAGGCCGGCGTGGGGCTGTTCCGCACCCTGCCCCCGGCCGACGACCGGGACGTCGCCCGCCTGCGCCGCACCGCCGCGGCGCTGGGCATCGACTGGCCCGACGAGGTCTCCTACGCGCAGCTCGTGCCAGCCCTGGAGTCCCGGCGCCCGGCCCACGCGGCCTTCCTCGCCGAGGCGACGTCGCTGTTCCGCGGGGCGGGCTACCTGGCGTTCGGAGTGCCGGGGCCCGACGGCGGGGCGCCGGTGGCGCTCCCGGCCGACGCCCGGCATGCCGCGATCGGGGCCGAGTACGCCCACGTCACGGCGCCGTTGCGCCGGCTCGCCGACCGCTACGCCACGGAGGTGTGCCTCGCGCATGGGGCGGGGCGCGAGGTCCCGTCCTGGGTGACGGAGGCGCTGCCCGCGCTGCCGGAGACGATGACGACGGCGTCCCGCACGGCCGGCGCCTTCGAGCGGGGCAGCGTGGACATCGTCGAGGCGGCGCTGCTGTCAGGGCAGGAGGGCGAGGTCTTCGACGGCGTGGTCGTCGACGTCCGCGACGCCCCGGACGACCGCGCCACGGGCGGTGGTGCAGCGCCCGGCGACAGCGACGCGCGGCGTGGTGAGGTGGAGCGCGGCGAGGTGATGCTGCGCGAGCCGGCCGTGCGCGCCCGCCTCGACGGCCGTGCCCTTCCTCTCGGCGAGCGCGTCCGCGCGACGCTGGCAGAGGCATCGGTGCCTGAGCGCCGGGTGCTCTTCACCCTGCCCTGACAGCCGTCCGCTCCGGCTGACGCTGCTCGCGCCCGTCAGGGCGCGTCGACGCGCTCTGTCCACGCACCTCCTCACGCGAGGGCCGCCTGCACGCGCGCCCCGTCCGCGCCCCGCCGCACCGCGCGCTCTGGTCTCGCCGTGCCCGGAGGCCGCTCGCGACCCAGATGACGTTTTGATAACACTCCTGCCTTATAACGATTCATGCTCTAGCGGAGGTCCCGGAGGTATTCGTTAAGGTTCCTGCCCTACGGCCATTGCGGTATCACCGCGGCGCGACGGAGCGCCGCCGACCGGAAGGACCCACGATGAACCGACGTACGACGCGAGGCCGGTGGCTGACGGCGGCCGCTGCCCTCACGAGCGTGACCCTCCTCGCCGCCGGGTGCTCCGGTGCCGCCGAGGGCGACGACGACGGCGGCGGCGCGACCGGCGCCCCCGCGGCCGAGGCCCAGGCCACCGACCGAGAGCTCGTGATCTGGGCCGGCTCCCAGACGCCGATCACGGCCAACTTCAACCCCTACGCGGTGGGCGTGCTCCACCTGGCCAACGGCGGCATCTACGAGACGCTGTTCGCCTTCAACAAGCTCCAGGACGTCGACCCGACACCGATGCTGGCCGAGTCCTCCGAGTGGAACGACGACGGCACCGAGCTGACGGTGAAGCTCCGCGAGGGCGTGCAGTGGAACGACGGCCAGCCGTTCACCGCGGACGACGTCGTCTACTCGTTCACCAACGACACCGCCAAGCCGTCCTACCTCAAGGACGCCGTCGCGACGGACGCGTCGACGGTCGTGTTCTCGTTCGACGCCCCGGCGTACGCGAACGAGTTCGCGATCCTCGGCAGCACCTACATCGTGCCGAAGCACGTGTTCGCGGAGCACGAGAAGGACTCCGGCAAGGACGCGGACGGCAACGCCCTCCAGGGGCTCGTCGCCTGGGCCAACGCCGAGAACCCGGTCGGCACCGGCCCGTACCTGGTCGACTCCACCTCGAACGCGGCCTACACCGCCAAGGCGAACCCGGACTACTGGGGCGGCAAGCCGAAGGTCGCCGCGCTGCGGTACGTCGGCATCGACGCCAACCAGTCGGCCGAGGACCTGCTCACGACCGGCCAGATCGACTGGTCGACCATGTTCGTGCCCGACCCGGAGCGCGTCACGGCCAGCGGTGCCTACGGCTACGTCAACACGCCCGTCGACCCCACGGTGCTGTACACCTGCGCCAACGCCGACCTCGGGTGCGAAGGGGACCAGACGGACGTCGCCGTCCGGCAGGCGCTCAACGTCGCCATCGACCGCAAGGCGATCAACGACAAGGCCTTCGTCGGCCTCGCCAAGGAGATCTCGCCGACGTTCGCCCTGCTCGGCCGCGACGACAAGTGGATCGCCGACGGCATGCCGAAGGAGTCGCCGCAGACGGCCGACGCCGCGGCGGCCGCGGCGATCCTCGAGGACGCCGGCTACACCAAGGACGCCGACGGCTTCTACGGCAAGGACGGCAAGGCGATCGACCTGACGCTGACCTCCGTCGACGGCTGGACCGACTACAACAGCGCGGCCAAGCTCATCGAGGAGCAGGCCAAGGCGGCCGGCATCAAGGTCACCGCGTCCACCATCTCGTGGAACGAGTTCGCCGACGCCCGCGTGTCCGGCGACTTCGAGCTCATCATGGGCGGCGTCGTCGGCACCTCCATCGCCGACCCGTTCCAGATCTACCGCGAGTGGTTCACGGGCGACTACACCCAGAAGGTCGGCACCGCCCTCGAGCCCGGCGAGTGGAACTTCTCCCGGTACGACGACGCCGACGTGAACGCGGCCGTCCAGGCCGCCTCCGAGACGAACGACGAGGCCGCCAAGAAGGAGGCCTACGCCACCGTCCAGGAGCACATCGTCGAGGACCTGCCGTACATCCCGCTCGTCGTGAACGCCTCGCAGACCTTCTTCAACACGAGCGCGTACGCCGGCTGGCCCACGGACGACGACATGTACATGTTCCCGCCGTCGTGGCAGGGCCCGTCCTCGGGCGTCATCCTCGGCAAGCTCGGCGGCGTCGAGTAAGCCGTCCACGCGACCGGGCGACCGGCGGGCACC
>NZ_JBHUWC010000180.1:0-8281 GCF_042670225.1 Isoptericola sp. NPDC057191
GGAGGTGGGTGGGGCGGTCGCCGTCGGCGTCGGTGACCCGCACGCCGAGCGCGCGCAGCGCCTCCAGCACGGGCAGCATCGGCCGCACCCGGGCCTCGGGGTCGCCGTCGAACCGCACGGGGCCGTCGGCCAGCGCGGCGACCGGCGGGAGGAACCGCATCACGGTGCCCGCGAGACCGGCGTCGACGTCGGCGTCGCCGCGCAGGGCGCCGGGCGTGACGTGGAGCGTGCTCGGGTCGTCACCCTCGTCGATCCGCGCCCCGAGGGAGCGCAGCGCGCCGATCATGAGGTCGGCGTCGCGCGACCGCAGGGCCCCGCGCAGCGTGCCCGGGGCGTCGGCGAGCGCGGCCAGGACAAGCAGGCGGTTCGTGAGCGACTTGCTGCCCGGCACCTCCACGGTGGCGTCCAGCGGCGCCGTCGCGAGCGGCGCCGCCCAGCCGTCGTCGCCGAGGCCCTCGATCGGGGCGTCGGTCGGGGCGGCGTGCGGCGGGACGGCAGAGGTCATGGCTCCGAGGCTAGTTCACCGGGGCCCGCGGAGGTCGGCGCGTCTCGCCGGGCACGACCCTCAGACGGCCTCGGCGACCTTGGTGCGGAGCTTCGCGGCCTCGGCGGTCGTCGCGGCCTTGACCGTGCCGGCCTTCGCCCGCAAGGTGTCGGCCTTCGCCTCGGCGAGGCGGGAGGCGTGCACGCGCGCCTGGTGCACGCGGTACGAGACGCCGGGACGCCCCTCGAGGTCGACGCCGGCGATGACCGCGGCCCCGATCTTGCCCAGGTCCTTGACGAAGGCGGCCGTGCGCAGGCTGCGCTCCGCACCCTTGCTGGTGAAGGGCTGGTGGGCGACGGCGAGCGGGGCCGTGAGAGCGGCCAGCGCGAGGGCGGCGGTGCGCGGGGTCCGCCCGACGGCGAGCAGCACGCCCGCGACGGCGGTGGCGGCGCCGTGCGCCCGGACCAGGAGGCCGAGCTGTTTGTCGCTCAAGGGTTCGGCCCCGACGGCGTCGGCGACCAGCGCGGCGCTGTCCCGGGCGGCGTCGACGTGCTCGGCCGGGTGCAGCGCGGCCTGCACGCCGTCGTAGACGAACGGGGCGGCCAGGAGGGGGCGGGCGATACGGCGCAGCAGCATGGCCCCACTGTGGCAGAGGCCCCGCGCGCTTGCGCGGCGACGTGCGCGCGTGCGGCGGGTCGGTCAGGCGAGCGGTGCGCCGTCCCACCAGTCGTGGTGCGACCGCGGCGGGCGGCGCGTGCCGAGCCCGTCGCGGCGGACCGTGCGGACGAGGCGGGCGGCGTAGGTGGCCACGAGCAGGGCGACGAGGAACAGGATCGAGAGCGTCATGGCAGTAATCCTTCGCGCACCGAACTCCTGCCACGAGTGGCAGAAGGGACATGATGCATCGACATCCCGCCAGCCCTGTGTGACCCTGGGAACATGATCCGGAAGGTCGCGGCCGTCGTGGTCCCCGGCGTCGCCCCGTTCGAGCTCGGTGTCGCCTACGAGGTGTTCGGCATCGACCGGAGCGACACCGGAGGGCCCGCGTTCGAGTTCACGCTGTGCACGCCGCGGCCGGGGCCGGTGCCGACCAAGGGGGGCTTCCCCGTGGTGGTCGAGCACGGGCTGGAGGCGCTGGACGACGCGGACCTCGTCGTCGCGGTGGCTTACGGCATCGACTCCGACGAGGCCGACGACGCCGACGGCTCCGACGACGCCGGCGCGCTGCCGGCCGCCCTCCTGGACGGGCTGCGCGCCGCCCACGCGCGCGGCGCTTGGCTCTTCGCCATCTGCTCGGGCGCGTTCGCCCTGGCGCAGGCGGGGCTGCTCGACGGGCGCCGGTGCACGACGCACTGGATGCACACCGAGCGGCTGGCTGCCGAGGTCCCCACCGCCACGGTCGACCCCGACGCCCTGTACGTCGAGGACGGGCACGTGCTCACCTCCGCCGGGACGGCCGCCGGGATCGACGCCGCGCTGCACCTGGTGCGGTCCGAGCTCGGTGCGGACGCCGCCCGCGCCGTCGCCCGGCGCATGGTGGTCCCGCCCCAGCGGGAGGGCGGGCAGGCGCAGTTCGTCGTCGACCCGCTGCCGCGCGAGGGGGAGTCGCTCGCAGCGCTGCTGTCGTGGATGCGCGAGCACCTCGCCGCAGAGCACACGGTGCCGCGCCTGGCGCGTCGCGCCGCGCTGTCCGAGCGGACGTTCGCCCGCCGGTTCCGGCAGGAGACGGGCACGACGCCGGCGGCGTGGCTGGCCCGCCAGCGCGTGGCCCGGGCCCAGGAGCTGCTCGAGACCACTGCGGCGCCGGTGGACGAGATCGCCCGCCTCTGCGGCTTCGGCAGCGCCCCCGTCCTGCGCCACCACTTCGCCCGCCAGCTCGGCACGAGCCCCGTCGCGTACCGGCGCCGCTTCGCCGCGCCGCTCGCGTCCTGAGCGCGCCCTCGCGCCGGGTCCCTGGCGGGTCCGCGGGCCGCCCGCGCGGGCCGGACCGCGCGGGGAATGCGCGTGCCCCTCGCACGGTTGCACCACGACGTGAACACCCGCACCTCGCCGACGGCGATCGCCGCCGGCCCCGCCACCGGACCAGCGTCCGTGCGGCTGTTCGCCGTCCCGGCGGACGCCCTGACGACGAGCACGGCCGGCCGCACCACCCCGCAGAACCCGTGGATCGGAGGACCCCACCCAGTGCCTGGACTAGGCTCGACGGTGATGACCCAGGATCTGGACCCGGCAGGCGGCGACGCGCTGCACGGGAGCACCGGGCACACCCCGGACAGCGAGGAGATCCCCGAGGACACGGAACGTGCCCCCGAGGGTGAGAGCAGCGCGGCGCGCGCCGCGCGCTTCGAGCGCGACGCTCTGCAGTACCTGGACCAGCTCTACTCGGCCGCGCTGCGCATGACGCGCAACCCCGCGGACGCCGAGGACCTGGTGCAGGAGACGTTCGCCAAGGCGTTCGCCGCGTTCCACCAGTACAAGCCCGGCACGAACCTCAAGGCCTGGCTGTACCGGATCCTCACCAACACGTTCATCAACAGCTACCGCAAGAAGCAGCGCGAGCCGCAGCAGTCCCAGGCCGAGGACGTCGAGGACTGGCAGATCGCGCGCGCCGCGTCGCACACGTCGCAGGGCCTGCGGTCCGCCGAGGCCGAGGCTCTCGACCGGCTGCCCGACTCGGACGTGAAGCGGGCGCTGCAGGAGCTGCCCGAGGACCGGCGCATGGTGGTCTACTACGCCGACGTCGAGGGCTTCCCCTACAAGGAGATCGCCGAGATCATGGGTACGCCGATCGGGACGGTGATGTCCCGGCTGCACCGCGGGCGCCGGCAGCTGCGCGAGCTGCTCGCCGACTACGCCGCGCAGCGCGGACTGGTCTCGGCTCGTGGAGGAGCGTCATGACCGACCCCGTCACCCCCATCCCGCACGACCGTGCCGAGGGGGAGAACGAGTGCGAGCACGCGCTCGTGCACCTGAACGAGTACCTCGACTCCGAGATGACCCCGGAGGACGAGCAGCGGATGCGCGCGCACGTCGCGCACTGCGCACCGTGCCTCGCGGAGCTGAGCGTGGAGGAGCTCGTCAAGCAGCTCGTCCGCCGGTCCTGCTCCGAGCGGGCGCCGGAGACCCTCCGGGTCCGCATCCACGCGCAGCTGACGGTCCTGTCCACGGCCGAGTAGGCCCGCTGGGCGACGGAAGACGACGATCGCCGAGGTAGTTCCGGTGGGGCTGTGACCACAGGCCGTGCCCCGCCGGGACTACCTCGGCGATCGTCTTGCTACCTCGGCGCGTCAGGCGTTGGGACGCTTGCCGTGGTTCGCGCCGTTGCCCTTGCGGCTACGACGCTTGCGACCGCGCTTGCTCATGGTGGTCTCCTCACGAAGGATGGACGAGGGGTCGGGCCCATGGTCCCACACCAGAGGCCCGGGGTCGGAATCCGGGGCATCCCCGATCCCGGCACCGCGGGTGCTCTGACAGGGTGGTACCCGTCCCCAGCAGCCCGAGCACCACAGGGAGCCTCATGAGCACGGAGTCGTGGGCGATCGCCGCCCCGCAGACCATCGACGTCGAGCACGCGACGGGGGTGACGCTCCGCCTCCAGGACGGCCGCGCCGACGTGATCGCCGACCCCGCGGCCACCGGCGTGCGGATCGAGCTGGTCGAGGTCGGCGCCAAGCCCGTCCAGGTCACGCGCGACGGCGACCGGCTGCGCGTCGGGTACGAGAGCTCCGTGCTCGACTCCGTGCTGGCGAAGCTGCGCAACCCGCGCCAGAGCGAGCGTGCGGTCGTGCGCGTCGTCGTCCCGGCGGACGCCGCGGTCGACGTCGGCACGCTCGGCGCCGACGTCGACGTCGCAGGTGGGCACAAGATCGCCGTGAAGACCGTCACCGGCGCCGTCCGTACCACCGGCACCACGGGGCCGATGTCGCTCAAGACCGTCTCCGGAGCGCTGTCGGCGCAGGAGCACACGGGTGACGTGTCGGCCACGAGCGCCGCCGGTTCGGTCGCGCTGGCGGGCGCGCTGGCCAGGGTCTCGCTGAGCACGGTCTCGGGCGCCGCGACCATCGCCGCCACGCAGCCCAGCCCCATGATCACCGCGAAGACCGTCTCCGGTGCGATCGACCTGCGCCTGCCGGCCGGCTCGCCCGTGAACCTCCGGGTGCGCGGGGCGTCCGGGCAGGTCGTCCTCGACGGATCCGTCCTGCCGAGCGCCGGTGCCACCCTGGTCGTCGACCACGGGGAGCAGCCCGCGGAGGGGCGCGGGGCCGCCTACCTGTCCGCCACGGTGACGTCCGCGCACGTCACCGTCGACCGTCGCTGACCGGCGCCCGCCCGGGCGCCGCCGAGGAGGAACGATGCCGTCACCGTCCGCACCCCACGTCGCCCTGCTGACCGACGCGTTCGACCGCGTCGCCGGGGAGGTCCGCCGCGTGCTGCGCGGCGCCACCGCCGAGCAGCTCGCGTACCGGCCCGACCCGGAGGCGAACACCGTCGCGTGGCTGGTCTGGCACCTGACGCGCGTGCAGGACGACCACGTGGCGGACGTCGCGGGGGTCGAGCAGCGCTGGACGGCCGGTGGCTGGGCGGAGAAGCTCGCCCTGCCGTTCGACGTCGCGGACACCGGGTACGGCCACTCGCCGGAGCAGGTCGCCGCCGTCCGCACCGACGGCGCCGTGCTCGGGGGCTACCTCGAGGACGTGCACGCCGCCACGACGGCGTTCCTGGGCACTCTCACCCCCGCCGACCTGGAGCGGGTGGTGGACACCCGCTGGGACCCGCCCGTCACGCTGGCGGTGCGCCTGGTCAGCGTGGCGTCCGACGACCTGCAGCACGTGGGTCAGGCCGCCTACGTGCGCGGCCTCGCCCGGCGGGCGGGCGTCTGAGGCTCGCGGCCTCGGCGCCCGCCGGCGGGGTCACTCGTCGCCGGGCAGGCCGAGCCAGGCGTGCCAGCCGGTGTGCAGCACGAGCCACGCCATGAGGCCGTAGCCGGCCTGCCCGGGGTAGGTCGAGCCGTTCGTCGCGAGGTCGGCCAGCCACTGCTCGTGCTGCGCCAGCGGGGTGTACGTGTCGACGTACGGGACCCGGCGCCGGCTGGCGACGTCGGAGAAGGCCGCCGACAGCTCCGCGATGCGGTCGCCGTCCTCGGACCGGCCCGGCGGGGGGCCGACGACGAACGCCGGGATCCGGCTCGCCTCCGCGACGTCGAGGATGTTCGCCAGGTTCAGCCGCGACCGCGCCACCGAGAGGGACGAGTCGACGTCGTGGCGGCCGAGGGCCACGACGAGGCGGTTCTCGCACGTGTCCTCCGGGCCGAAGCGTGACTCCGTCTCCGCCTGCCAGCGCGCGCCGAGCGCGGAGCTGGTCTCGCCGGGCACGGCCAGCGTGAACGCCATCGCGGGACGCCCGAACCGGGTGCGGGCCATGACGCGGCCCGTCCACCCCAGGGCGCGGGCGTCCCCGACGCCCACGCTGAGCTCGTCGCCCACGACGCAGATGCGCACCTCGGTCTGGGTCACAGAGCCTTCACCGTCCAAGTCCTGTCTCGCAGTTGCGCGGCCATTCTCTGGCACGCCGGGCCGCGTGGCAGGATCCCACGCCGTACCGCGACGCGCGACGGGCTCCCTGCGCCGCCCCAGACGCCAGACCAGACGTCAGACCAGACGTCAGACCAGACGTCAGAGCAGGGTCGCCCCCCACCGCACGACGTGCTCGTCGCCCGGCGCGAGCCGCACGAGGCGCTCGCCCGTGTTGAAGGCGTCGGCGACGCAGCTCATCGGCTCCGCGGCGAGCCCGAAGCGCTCGTGACCGGCGATGTGGTCGGCCGAGCAGACCTGCCAGCAGTCCATCGAGTCGTCCATCCAGATCGCGGCCGTGCGCCCGTCGGGGCACCCGAGCCGGGCCCAGGACAGCCCGGCCTCGTCCCGGGTCGCGTCGACCCAGGCGTCGTCGAGGTCCAGCCCCGCGAGCGAGCGGGTGGTGCGCAGGTCGTAGGGGCCGCCGACGGGCTCGGTACCCGTCGGCAGCAGCCGGTCGTCGACCGTGACGTGCGTGGTGGCGTCCAGGCTCACGGTGCACTCGTCCAGGGGGGCGCCCCCGGTCGAGAGCCACGGGTGGAAGCCGACCCCGTAGGGCGCGGTGCCGGTGCCGACGTTGCGGGCCCGCGTGACGACCTCCAGCCCGGCGTCGGACACCGCGTACCGCACCTGCAGCACGAGCTGGAATGGCCAGCCCTTCTGTGCCGGGAGGGCGAGCTCGAGGGTCACCGCGTCGTCGGCGACCTCGACCGGCGTCCAGCGGTACCAGCACACGAGGCCGTGCAGCGCGGTGCCGCGGTCCGGCTCGCTCACAGCCACCTGGTGGTGGACGCCGTCGACCGTGTAGGCGCCGTCGCGCAGGCGGTTGGGCCAGGGCTGCAGGACGGCCGCGTTGAAGACGGGGGCGGGCTCGTCCTCGGCGAACGGGACGAAGACGTCGCGGCCGGCGACGGAGTACTCACGCACCATCGCGCCGACCTCGGTGACGGTGGCGCGGTGCTCGCCGGCGGCGATGCGGAACTGCCGGCCCGACGGGGCGGGGACGGCGGAGGAGTCAGCGGTGTTCACGCTCACACCGTAGTCGGGACGCCGGATCGGTGCGGGCGACGTAGCGTAGGGGAGCCAGATCTGACGAGACGTCTCCTCGCGCGCGAGGGGCCCGCGCCGCCGTCTGCACGGCGTCGCCACCGAACGGGGGAACGATGGAGAAACAGGTGCTCGGCCGCACCGGCCGGCTGGTGTCGGTCGTCGGCCTGGGAACCTGGCAGCTGGGCGCGGACTGGGGCTCGGTCGACGACGACCAGGCCCGGTCGGTGCTCGATGCCGCGTTCGAGTCCGGCGTGACCTTCTACGACACGGCGGACGTCTACGGTGACGGCCGCAGCGAGCAGACGATCGGCGCGTTCCTCGCGGACCACCGCGACGACGGGCTGACCGTGGCCACGAAGATGGGCCGGCGGGTCGACCAGGTGCCTGAGAACTACGTGCTCGCTAACTTCCGCGAGTGGACCGACCGGTCGCGTCGCAACCTCGGCGTCGAGACGCTCGACCTCGTCCAGCTGCACTGCCCGCCGACGGCCGTGTACTCGGACGACGAGGTCTTCGACGCGCTGGACACGCTCGTCGAGGAGGGGGTGACGGCTGCCTACGGCGTCTCCGTCGAGACCGTCGACGAGGCGCTCACCGCCATCGCGCGGCCCGGCGTCGCCACGGTCCAGATCATCCTCAACGCCTTCCGCCTCAAGCCCCTCGAGGCGGTGCTGCCCGCGGCCTCGGCGGCGGGCGTGGGGATCGTCGCGCGGGTGCCGCTCGCCTCGGGACTCCTGTCGGGCCGGTACACCCACGAGACGACGTTCTCGGAGGACGACCACCGCACGTTCAACCGCGAGGGCAAGGCGTTCGACGTCGGCGAGACGTTCGCCGGCGTGCCCTTCGACGTCGGTGTCGACGCGGCCGCCCGGTTCACGGAGCTCGCCGGCTCCGCCGCGGGGCAGGACCTGACCCCCGCCCAGGCCGCCATCGCCTGGGTGTGGCAGCAGCCCGGCGTCTCGACCGTCATCCCCGGCGCCCGCAGCGCCGAGCAGGCGCGGCTCAACGCGGCGGCGGGCTCTGCCGAGGTGCTCGGACCGCTGTTCACCTCCGGCGTGCGGGAGATCTACGACGAGGCGATCCGGGAGCACGTCCACGACAAGTGGTGATGCCGAGGCCGCCCAGGACGGGCCCAGGTAGCACGACATAGCACGAGGTAGCACGAGGGCGGCCGCAC
>NZ_JBHUWC010000181.1:0-8273 GCF_042670225.1 Isoptericola sp. NPDC057191
GTTCGGCGCGCACGCGGACGTCGTGACTCACGCTCGAGCGGTGTCGGGCGCCGGAGTCGTCAGAGCTTCTCGCCGACGAAGACCGTCAGCGCGACGAGCGAGTTGGAGTAGCCCCACTCGTTGTCGTACCAGGAGACGACCTTGACCTGGTTGCCGATCACCTTGGTCAGCTTCGAGTCGAAGATGCTCTGGTGCGGGTCGGTGACGATGTCCGAGGAGACGATGTCGTCCTCGACGTACTCGAGCACACCCTTGAGCGGGCCCTCGGCGGCGGCCTTGACCGCGGCGTTGACCTCCTCGACCGTCACCTCGCGCGGCGCCTCGAACGTGAGGTCCGTGGCCGAGCCGGTGATGACCGGGACGCGCAGGGCGTAGCCGTCCAGCTTGCCCTTGAGCTCGGGGAGCACCAGGGCGACCGCCTTGGCGGCACCGGTCGTGGTCGGCACGATGTTCTGCGCGGCGGCACGGGCGCGGCGGAGGTCCTTGTGCGGGCCGTCCTGCAGGTTCTGGTCACCCGTGTAGGCGTGGATCGTGGTCATGAGACCGCGCTCGATGCCGATCGAGTCGTTCAGCGCCTTGGCCAGCGGGGCCAGGCAGTTCGTGGTGCACGACGCGTTCGAGATGATGTGGTGCGCGGCGGCGTCGTACTGGTCGTTGTTCACGCCCATGACGAAGGTCGCGTCCTCGTTCTTCGCCGGGGCGGAGATGATGACCTTCTTGGCGCCGGCGTCGATGTGCGCCTTGGCCTTCGTCGCGTCCGTGAAGAAGCCGGTGGACTCGATGACGATGTCCGCGCCCAGCTCGCCCCAGGGCAGGTTGGCGGGGTCGCGCTCGGCGAGCGCACGGATCTTGTGGCCGTCGACGATGATGTTGTCGTCGTCGAAGTCGACCGACTTCGGGAAGCGGCCGAGCACCGTGTCGTACTTGAGCAGGTGGGCCAGAGTCTTGTTGTCGGTCAGGTCGTTGACGCCGACGACCTCGATGTCCGCACCCGACTCCACGAGAGCGCGGTAGAAGTTCCGTCCGATCCGACCGAAGCCGTTGATCCCGACGCGGATGGTCACGATTGCCCTCCTCAGGGCGCGCCGGTGGGATCCGGCGCACACGGTTGATGCCGACTTCCGCGCGCCACGTGGGGCACGCTGATGATTCACGTCGCGACCCGTGGGACCCCCGACGTCTTCCTCCGGGCGGTCAGCCTTGGGTCACGTCGTCGTCACCTGACGCCATGAGCCTATACCCGAACCGGTGGTGCCGCCGACCCTCGGCGTCCCCGTGAGACGTGTGGTCTGACCATATGGACGGCGACCGTCCGCGCTCCCCCACCGGGCGGACGGTGGCGCTGCCACGCCCGCCCGGCACGCCTCAGAGGTCGAGCAGGTCGGGGCTCAGGCCCGACTCCGTGTCCGGGATTCCCGTGTCGAGCGCCCGCTTGTCGGCCGTCGACAGGAGGCGGCGGATCCGGCCGGCGACGGCGTCCTTCGACAGCGGCGGGTCCGCCAGCTGGCCGAGCTCCTCGAGCGACGCCTGCTTGTGCGCCAGACGCAGCTCGCCCGCCTGGCGCAGGTGGTCCGGCACCTCGTCGCCGAGGATCTCGAAGGCACGCTGCACGCGGGCGCCGGCCGCGACCGCCGCCCGCGCCGAACGGCGCAGGTTCGCGTCGTCGAAGTTCGCGAGGCGGTTCGCGGTGCCCCGGACCTCGCGACGCGCGCGCCGCTCCTCCCAGACCTCGCGGGTCGCGACCGCACCCATCCGGCGCAGGATCTCGCCGATCGCCTCGCCGTCACGCACCACCACGCGGTCCACGCCGCGCACCTCGCGCGACTTCGCCTGCACGCCGAGGCGGCGGGCGGCCCCGACGAGGGCGAGCGCCGCCTCCGGTCCCGGGCACGTGACCTCCAGCGCCATCGAGCGTCCCGGCTCCGTCAGCGAGCCGTGCGCGAGGAACGCGCCCCGCCACACGGCCTCCGCCTCGGCGACGCCCGCAGACACCACCTCCGGCGCGAGGCCACGCACCGGGCGTCCTCGGGAGTCGAGCAGCCCGGTCTGGCGGGCCAGCGACTCGCCGTCGCGCACCACGCGCACCACGTACCGGTTGTTCCTGCGCAGGCCGCCGGCCTGCACGACGATCAGGTCGCTGACGTGCCCGTACAGCTCCGTGATCGACTGTCGCAGCCGTGCCGCTGCCGCCTCGTCGTCCAGCTCCGCCTCGATGACCACGCGGCCGGAGATGATGTGCAGCCCGCCGGAGAAGCGCAGCGTCGCCGAGACCTCGGCCTTGCGGCACGACGTCCGGGTCACCTTGATCCGCGTGAGCTCGTCCTTCACCTCTGCCGTCAGCGCCATGGCGTCATCCTGCCACGCGCGGGAAGGAACCTCGGCGCAGGCCGGAACGGCTCAGACGTCCCCGTAGACGCCCTCGAAGACGTCCCGGTACGCCGCGGCGAGACGCAGCGCGTCGTGCCGGGCCGAGCCGTCGCCGCGCCGCACCTGGCGCATGAGCAGCCGCGCCCCGAGCATCCCTGCGGCGTCCGCGAGCTCGTCGACGTCCTCCACCGCGGACGGGTCGGCGAGCACGGCGTCCACGCGCAGGTCCGGGGCGTGCCGGTGCAGCGCCTCCAGATGGTCGGTGGCCGTCAGCCCCTGCGTCTCGCCACGCTCCGCAGCCAGGTTGAGCGTCACGCAGACCCGCGCATCCGTCTCGTGCAGGGCCCTGGCGAGCTCCGGGACCAGCAGGTGCACCAGCACCGACGAGTACCAGGACCCCGGGCCCAGCACGACCCAGTCGGCGGTCCGCACCGCCTCCACGGCCTCCGGGCAGGCCGGTGGGTCCTCCGGCACGAGCCGGAGCTGCTCGATCCGCCCCCCGGTCACCGCCACCCGTGACTGCCCGACCACGGTCTCCAGCGTCGCCGCGCCGTCCCGCCGGACGTCCGCCTCGACCACCAGGGGGACGGACGCCATGGGCAGCACGCGCCCGCGCGCCCCCAGCAGGTTCGCGACCCAGTCGAGCCCGGTCACCGTGTCGCCCAGCAGGTCCCACAGCGCCACGATCATCAGGTTGCCCATGGCGTGCTTGTCGAGGCTGCCACCCGACACGAACCGGTGCTGCAGCAGGTCGCTCCAGGTGCGCCCCCACTCCGAGTCGTCGCACAGCGCCGCGAGCGCCATGCGCAGGTCGCCCGGCGGCAGGACGTCCAGCTCGTCGCGGAGCCTCCCGGACGAGCCGCCGTCGTCCGCGACCGTCACCACCGCGGTGAGCCGGTCCGACATCAGCCGCAGCGCGGACAGGCTCGCGTACAGGCCGTGACCGCCGCCGAGCGCCGTGACCGCGAGCGCCCCCTGGCTCTGGGCCGGCGTCGTCACTCCTTCCCCAGGTCGCGTGCGGTGAGGGTGACGCGCTGCCCGGCGTCGCGCAGCCGCTGGGCGATCTCGCCCGCGATCGCGACGGACCGGTGCTTGCCGCCGGTGCAGCCGACGGCGATCGTCACGTACCGCTTCTCCTCCGCCAGGTACCCGGCCAGGACCGGCTCGAGCGCGGCGACGTAGCGGTCCACGAACTCCCGCGCCCCGGGCCGGTCCAGCACGTACTCCCGCACGGGGGCGTCGCGGCCGGTCAGGTGCCGCAGCTCCGTGATCCAGTAGGGGTTCGCCAGGAAGCGCACGTCCACGACGTGGTCGGCGTCCAGCGGCAGGCCGTACTTGAACCCGAAGGCGAGCACGTTGACGCGGAGCGCGTCGGGGGCTCCGTCGGCCACGGCGGCGCGCACCTCGCGGGCGAGGTCGTGGACCGACAGCTCCGAGGTGTCGATCACGACGTCGGCGCGCTCCTCGATCGACGCGAGCCGACGGCGCTCCTCGCCGATCCCGTCCAGGATCCGTCCCTCGCCCTGCAGGGGGTGGGGGCGCCGGACGCTCTCGTACCGGCGCACGAGGGTCTCGTCGCGCGCGTCGAGGAAGAGGATCCGGTAGTTCACGCCTGCTTCGCGCAGGTGCAGGAGCGCGCGGGTGAGCTCGGCGAAGTACTCGCGGCCGCGGACGTCGACCACCACGGCCAGGCGTTCGACGGACGAGCCCGCCCGCGTCATGAGGTCCACGAGCGGCACCATCATCAGCGGCGGGAGGTTGTCGACGACGAACCAGTCGAGGTCCTCCAGGACGCCGGCGGCCCGCGACCGGCCGGCCCCGGACATGCCCGTGATGATCAGCACCTCCGGTTCCGGCGACTCGGGGGCGTGCGTCGCAGCCTCGATCTCGGGGATGCCCTGCGGGACGGTGGTGGGCGACGGCTCGCTCATGCGCCCAGCATGCCAGTCGCCGGTCCGTCCTGGTTCGAGGGCGCGCTGCCCCCGTCGGCGGCGAGGGCCGCCACGACCGCCTCTGCCGTGCGTCGCCCCATCCCGGGCACCTGCGCGATCTCGTCCACCCCGGCCGCACGCAGCCGCTTCACCGATCCGAACGTGCTCAGGAGCGCCTTGCGGCGCGCGGGGCCGAGGCCCGGGACGTCGTCGAGGACTGACGCCGTCATGCCCTTGCTCCGCCGGCGACGGTGCTGCGTGATCGCGAACCGGTGCGCCTCGTCGCGCACGCGCTGGAGCAGGTAGAGCCCCTCCGACGAGCGCTGGAGGATGACCGGGTAGTCCTCGCCGGGCAGCCAGACCTCCTCCAGCCGCTTCGCGAGACCGCACAGCGCGACGTCGGTGACGCCGAGCTCGTCCAGGGCGCGCTGCGCCGCCGCGACCTGGGGAGGCCCGCCGTCGACCACGACGAGGTTCGGCGGGTACGCGAAGCGCTTGCGCTCCCCCGGCTCCTCGGCGGGCACGGGACCGGACCGGGGGCGGGCGACACCGTCCGGGCTGTCGCCCCCCTCGCGGTCGTCGCCGTCGTCGAGCTCCAGGTCGCCCGCCGCCAGCCGGTCCGCGAGGTACCGCCGGAACCGGCGTGTGATCACCTCGTGCATCGCCGCCGTGTCGTCGCGCGCGCCGTCGCCCTCGGGGCCGCGCACCGAGAACGTGCGGTACTCGCTCTTGCGCGGCAGCCCGTCCTCGAACACGACCATCGACGCCGACTGGTAGGTCCCCTGGGTGTGGGAGACGTCGTAGCACTCGATGCGCAACGGCGCCGACTCGAGTCCCAGCGCCTCCTGGATCTCCCGCAGCGCCTGGCTGCGGGTGGTGAGGTCCCCGGCCCGCCGGGTGCGGTGGAGCGCCAGCGCGTGCTCGGCGTTGGCGCGGACGGTCCCGGCGAGCTCCCGCTTGTCGCCGCGCTGCGGCACGCGCAGCTCCACCCGAGCTCCGCGCAGCCCGGAGAGCCACGCGGTCATCTGTGCCGGGTCGGGCGGCAGCTCCGGGACGAGGACCTCCCGCGGCACCGCGTCGCGAGCCTCGCGACGGGCGGCTGCGTCGGCTGCGGCGTCGGCGGACGCGTCCCCGGAGCCGTCCGCCGCGGCTCGCGCGTCCTCCACGGCGCCGTAGACCTGCTGGAGCAGGTGCTCGACCAGCTCCGCGTCCGTGACGTCCTCGACCTTCTCCACGACCCAGCCGCGCTGGCCGCGGATGCGCCCGCCGCGCACGTGGAACACCTGGACCGCCGCCTCCAGCTCGTCCCCGGCGAGGGCGAAGACGTCGGCGTCCGTCGCGTCGGGCAGCACCACGGCGTTCTTCTCGGTGGCGCGGCGCAGCGCCTGGATGTCGTCGCGCAGGCGTGCTGCCTGCTCGTACTCCATCGACGCGGCCGCCTCGTTCATCCGCGCGGTGAGGCGTCGCTCGAACCGCTGGGTGTCCCCTGCCATGAAGTCGCAGAAGTCCTGCGCGAGCTGCTTGTGGTCGTCGACGCTGATCCGCCCCACGCAGGGCGCCGAGCACTTGTCGATGTACCCGAGCAGGCAGGGCCGGCCCGTCTGGTGGGCGCGTCGATAGACCCCGGAGGAGCAGGTGCGGATCGGGAACACCCGCAGCAGCAGGTCGAGCGTCTCCCGGATCGCCCACGCGTGCCCGTAGGGGCCGAAGTACCGCGTGCCGCGCCGCTTCGCCCCGCGCATCACCTGGGCGCGGGGCACCTCCTCCGCCATCGTGACCGCGAGGTACGGGTACGACTTGTCGTCCCGGTACTTCACGTTGAAGCGCGGGTCGTACTCCTTGATCCACGAGTACTCGAGGGCGAGAGCCTCGACCTCGGTGCCCACCACCGTCCACTCGACGGACGCCGCCGTGGTCACCATCGTCTGCGTGCGGTGGTGCAGGTGCGCGACGTCCTGGAAGTAGTTCGACAGCCGCGCCCTCAAGTTCTTGGCCTTGCCCACGTAGATCACGCGGCCGTGCGGGTCGCGGAACCGGTAGACGCCGGGCGACGTGGGGATCTCCCCCGGCTTCGGGCGGTAGGTCGCAGGATCGGCCATGCCGTCAGCCTAGGTCAGGCCACCGACGACTCCTCCTGTCGACCGACCGCCCGGCCGGGGGCCGCGCTACTTCATCGTGCCGGCCGTGACCGACCCCTGGAGCTGACGCTGGAAGATCAGGTAGGCGATCAGCACCGGCACGATCGTCACCACGACGGCAGCGAACATCGCCCCGAAGTCGACCGCGTACCCGGCCGACGACACGAACGCCGCGAGGCGCTGCGAGAGCACGTAGTTCTCCGCCTGCGGGTTCAGCGCGATCGGGAGGATGAACTGGTTCCACAGACCCAGGAAGTTGAAGATCGCGACCGACGCCATGCCCGGCGTCGCCATCGGGAGCATCACCTGGAAGAACGTGCGCCAGTTGCCGGCACCGTCGATCGCCGCCGCCTCCGCGATCTCGTCCGGCAGGCCCCGGAAGAACGAGTACAGGAAGAACACCGTGAACGGCAGCGCGAACGCGACGTACACGACGATCAGCCCGGGCAGCGTCCCGAGCAGGCCGGCGTTCTGCAGCACGAAGAACAGCGGGACGATCGCCAGGAACACCGGGAACGTGAGCCCGGCGAGCATGAGGTAGTAGATCGCCCGCCGGCCGGGGAACTCGAACCGGGCGAGCACGTAGGCGCACATCGCACCGAGGAGCATGACGAGCACCAGGGCCGCCCCGACCACGACGATCGTGTTGACGAACGCCCGGCCGATCTCGGCGTCCACCCACGCGTGCACGTAGTTCGTGAACGACCAGTGCGCCGGCAGGGAGAACGGCGAGGCGAAGATCTCGGAGCTGGTCTTGAAGGAGCCGATGAGCACCCACACCATCGGCGCGATGACGAGGATGCACCAGATCACCAGGACGGTGTGCGAGACGCCGGCAACGACCTTGTCGCCGCCGCCGGTCCGCGCGGCCTTCATCCGCGGCTCGGCGGGCGCCGTCCCGGGCGCCACCTGAGTGTTGGCGGTCATCGACGGCCCCCTTCGTCCCGTCCGCCGGTCAGGCGGTTCACCGTGAACACCAGCGCGGCGAACACCAGGGTGACGATGGCCATCGCCACGCCCATGGCGCTGGCGTAACCGAACTTCCCCTCCGTGAACGCCGAGCGGAACAGCTGCTGCGACATCACGAGCGTGCTGTTGTCGGGCCCGCCCTGCGGGTTGAGCCCCTGGACGTAGACGAACAGGTCGAGCGCGATGATGCCGAGGTAGATGTACGCGGTCTGCACGTTGTCCCGGATCAGGGGGACGGTGATGGACCACGAGGTGCGCCACCGGCCTGCGCCGTCGATCCGCGCGGCCTCGTAGATCTCCGAGGGGACGCTCTTGATCGCCGCGATGAACAGCAGCATGTAGAACCCGACGAAGCCCCACACGACCACGAACATCGTCACGGGCATCGCCGTGCCGACGTTGCCCAGCCAGGCGAAGGACTCGAAGCGGTCGAGCCCGAGCCCCGTGAGGATCCCGTTGACGAGCCCGTTGCTCGGGTCGAGGATCAGGCGCCACATGATCGCGACCGCGATCGCCGGGATGACGTACGGGAAGAGCGAGACGACGCGGTAGAACCCGGACCCGCGGACACCGCGGACCTGCCCCTTGCCGGACCCGCCCACCGTGATGAGGATCGCGAACGCGAGCGCGATCGCGATGGTGACGAGCGGGATGAAGATGCCGAACATGACGCTGTTGCCGACCGCGTTGATGAACCGCGGGTCCTGCACGAGGGTGGTGAAGTTGCCCAGGCCGATGATGTTGAAGTCGGCAGTGAACCCCGACCAGTCGGTGAACGCGTAGAACACGGCCTGGACGAACGGCCAGATGACGAAGACCAGGAAGAGCGCCAGCGGGATACCCAGGCAGACGACGAAGAAGCTCACGC
>NZ_JBHUWC010000182.1:0-8228 GCF_042670225.1 Isoptericola sp. NPDC057191
GTCGCACGGACCAGGCGGGGCCGCCGTCGTCGGGTCGTCAGGCCTGGCCGGAGCTGCCGCCCTTGACCTCCTGCGCGACGTCCTGCGCGGCCTGCCGGCCGTGCTCGGCCATGTCGTGCCCCGCGCCGCTCACGGAGTCCTTCAGGCCCTCGGCGTGCTCCTGCGCCGTTCCCTTCAGCTCCTGGGCCATGGAGGCGCCCGCCTCCTTCAGGTCGTCGACCAGCGGCGCCGCGGCCTCCTTGACCCGGCCCGCCGCCTCGGCCTCCTGGCGGGACGCCGGCACGAGCGACGCCGCGATCAGACCGAGGCCGAAGGCCACCAGCCCGACGGCCAGCGGGTTCCCCTCCGTCTGCTCGCGCACGACGCGGGGTGCGCCCGAGACCGCGTCCCCCACGCTGCCCGCCGCGTCGCGCACGCTGTCGGTGGCGTGGTGGACAGCATCGGTCGTGTGTCGGGACGACGAGCCCGACGTGCCCATGACGCGCTCCCGCAGACGGCTGACGCCCGCTCGCGCGCGCTCCGTCTGGCGGCGGGCGACCGCGCTCGGCCGCACATGCTCCTCCAGGGTGTCGACGTCGCGGCTCAGCTCACGGCGCGTCCGTTCGATGTCGGCGCGAACCTGCTCCGGGTCGGTGGTGCTCATCGGTTCTTCTCCTCATGTCCTTGGAGAGCGTTCGGGATCTTGCGGAGGGTGTCCGTGGTCTGCGACAGCCCGGGCGCCTGCTGGATCTCGCGGCGGCCGACGAGGGCGAGCACGGCCGCGATGATCGCCCAGACGACAGCCACGACGAGCGCCGACCACCCGAGCCCCATGACGGTGCCGAGCGCCCACCAGAGCGCCAGCGACAGGAACAGCAGGACCATCCCCGCCCCGTAGCCCGCGCCGGCCAGCATCCCGGCGCCCTTGCCCGCGCTCTTCGCGGACTCGGCGGCCTCCGCCTTGGCCAGCGTGATCTCCTGCCGCACCAGCGTCGAGAGGTCCCGCGTCACCTCGGCCACGAGCTGGCCGAGGCTCAGGCCCTCCGGGTCGCCGAACCGGCCCGCAGCCGGGGACGACGGCTCGGCCTGCCGCCTCTCGTCCTCCGGTCGCGTCGGGGGGACGTCGGCGACGGGGCGGTCGAACACGGGCGCCGTGGACGCCGCACCCGGTGACGTCGGGGGCGCGACGCCGGGCGGGACGCCCGCAGGCCGGCCGACCGTGCCCGGGGCCGTGCCCCCGCTGTCGTCGGCGCCGTCCGCGCCGAGACGGCCGGCAGCCGCCCCCGCACGGGGATCAACGGACGACATGACCCTCACCTCCCGTCCCGACCCCCGCGGCGGTGCCCGCCGCGCCCGTGGACGGCATGCCGCTGGGCGCGGCCGTCGGCGCCACGCCGGTCGTCCGGCGCGTGGTGGGCACGGGAGCCGCGACCCCGGAGGTGCCGGAGGCGCTGGAGCTGCCGGAGACTCCCGGGCCGCCGGTGCCGTCCGTCCCGCCCCGCTCGCCCGAGCTGCGGTCGGGAGCGTCCTTGACTCCGCGGAGCAGCCGACCGACGAGGAGGCCTGCCCCGGCCGCCAGGACGAGGAACGTCCCGGGCCGGCGCCGGGCGAAGTCCTGCACCTCGTGCAGCACGTCGCCGGGCTCGCGCTGCTCGAACCAGTCCGCGAGCCGGTCGGCGGCCTCCGAGCCCCGGTCGGCGACCTGGCTCGCATACCCGGGGTCCTCGCTCGCGCGGCTCATGTCCGTGAGCTCGGACCCGAGGTGGCGCAGGCCCGCGGCCAACCTGCCCTGCTGCGCGGTGGCCTGCGAGGAGACCTGGTCCCGCGCGTCGTCCAGGAGGCTCCTGGCCCGGCGACCGGCCTCGTGCGCGACGTCGCCGACCCGCTCGGAGGCCTCGTGGGCCATGTCCTTGCCCGCGTCCGCCGCGTGCGACGCGGCAGACGCGGCACGGTCGCGGACACCCTCGTCGTCGCCGGACGAACCTGTGGACGAACTTGTGGATGAACCTGTGGACGAACCGGAGGAGGCGCCCGGGGCCGGCGGGTACGCCGGGGGCACGGTGGGGGGCGGCACGGACGGGTCCGGGGGGACCGGTGCCGCCGGCGGCGGGGTGCTGCCGTGCTGGGGGAACGGTGTGTCGCTCATGCGTCACTCCTCGGAACGGCCCGCGCGGGGCGGGCAGGAGTGCCGGACACGATGCTGCGCTGCTCGCGACAGCGAGAGGACGAGGTCCGCAGCCGTCGCCTGTCCGGCGGGGCCGCTTCCTGACCTCTCTCCACCATGGGGCCACCCGCGCTCGCTCACATCTTCAGCGACCCCCCGAGGCTCCGACCTGGTGGTGGGCCCTCTCGTGCGGGTGTCGGTGGGTCGCGGCAGTCTGACGAGGTGTCCGGCGCCTGGCCGGACCTGTCGCCAGGAGGGCGAGATGAGCGAGAGCACTGCGACGTCCGGTCCCCAGCACCCCGGTCCTCAGCACCCCGTCGCCGTCTTGGACGCGGTAGTCTTCGACGTCCCGGACGCGCCCCGCGCCGCCGACTTCTGGCAGCGCCTCACGGGCGCGGAGGTCGAGCAGCAGGGCGACGGGGACGACTGGATCACGCTCCGCACGCCCGACGGGTGGTCGCTCGCCTTCCAGCCGGCCCCGGACCTGCAGCCGCCGCAGTGGCCCGAGCAGGACCACCCCCAGCAGCTGCACCTCGACCTGCGCGTGCCCGACGTCGCGGCGGCCGTGGAGCGCGCCGTCGGTCTCGGCGCGACCGTCCTGCGCGAGAACCCGGAGTGGACCACGTTGGCCGACCCGGCGGGCCACCCGTTCGACCTCTGCCACGCCCCCGACAACGACGGCCTGACCGTCATGGGGGTGACGCTCGACGTGCCGGACGCGTCCGCCGCGGCGGCGTTCTGGTCGCGCGTGCTGGCCGAGCCGGTCGTCTACGACGCCGAGGGCATGGCGATGCTCGGCGGCGAGCGGGCGCTGCTGTTCCAGCAGGTGGAGGGCTACACCGCCCCCCAGTGGCCCGACCCGGCGCACCCGCAGCAGCTGCACCTCGACCTCGCCATCGGCCCGCAGACCCTGGACGAGGCGGAGGCCGCAGCCCTCGCCGTCGGGGCGCGACGCCTGCCCGGGGACGAGGACTCGTTCCGCGTGTTCGCCGACCCGGCCGGGCACCCGTTCTGCCTCTGCCGCTTCTGAGCGGCGGTCAGCCGCGCAGGACGAGCGCCGGCCGGTCCGGGTGGTCCACCCGCACCACGACGTCGGCCTGCCGCTCGGGTTGCACCTCCCGGCGGTAGCGCCCGTACGCGGCGAGCGTCCACGCGTCGTCGAGCGGGGTGTTCCGCGTCTCCGTCGCCGGTCGCAGGGCGAGGTGCACGACCACGTCGACGTCGAGCCCACGGCCCAGGGCGAGCGAGCCGTCCAGCACCACGACCGTGCCGGGCGCGGCGTCCACGTACGCGGCACGCGTCGCACGGTCGGTGACCGGGTCGCGCAGCGTGGGCAGCCACCGCCCCCGGGCGACGACGCCGGTGAGCACCTCGCGGTTCAGCCCGCCGACGTCGATCCACTCCTCCAGGAGGGCGTCCGGGTCACGACGACCGCGCTCGAGCCGCAACGACGCCGGCCGCAGGAAGTCGCGCACCCGGACGCGCGCCACCGGGCGCCCGGCAGCGCGCAACGGCTCGGCGAGCGCGTCGGCCAACTCCTCCGGCCGGGTCGACGGGTGGCCGTCCACGAGCACGCGCACCGGCCGGTCGCTCGCCTGCGCCAGGACCCGCGTCACGACGTGCTCGACCACACCGACCGGGGTCACGGGCTCCACCCGCACGCCGCCATGCTGCCATCCGCCCACGCCGACCGCCCCACCCGCCCAGCACGGAGCCGGGTCGTGCGCTGAGGTCGTGGGCTCAGGTGGCGTGCTCGACGCAGCGCGTCGCGCCGGGACGCGCCTCCAACCGCGCTGCGGGGATCGGTCGACCGCACACCTCGCACACCCCGTACGTCCCTTCGGCCACCCGGTCGAGCGCGGCCAGCAGCTGGTCCCGCTCGCGCTCCGCCTCGGTCGCGAGCGCCGCCGCTTGCTGCCGTTCCCAGGCAAGCGTGGCTCCCTCGGGGTCGTGCTCGTCGTCGACGTTCGCGTCCCGGGCGGACTCGACGATCCCCGCGACCGCACGGCGCTGCGCCGTCAGCCGAGCCTCGACCTCCGCAAGCCGCGCCCGCAGCCGCGCCCCGGCGCCGTCGCGCGCGTCCGTCTCCCCGGCCGCGGTTGTCTCTGTCTCACCCGGCTCACCGGTCCCGCCCGAGCCCCCCTGGTGGTGCACCATCCCGGCAGTGTCGCACCACGCGCCCTCGCGCTCACGGGCGACCGAGGTAGCACCAGACCTGCCGAAGTAGTGCTGAACCTGCCGAAGTAGTGCTGAACCTACCGAGGTAGTTCTGAACCTGCCGAGGTAGTCGAGTACGTGCCGAGGTAGTGCACTACCTCGGCAAAGGGGGAACTACCTCGGCAGGTCCGGTGCTACCTCGGCAAGAGGGGAACTACCTCGGCCCGGTCTCGACTACCTCGGCAGGTCCGGTGCTACCTCGGCAAGAGGGGAACTACCTCGGCAGGTCTGGTGCTACCTCGGCAGGAGGGGGACTAGCTCGGCGACGAGTCAGAGGGCGCGGTGCGTCCAGCGGCCCGCGACGATCGTGCCCGCCACGGCGGTGGCCCGCAGCGCGTCGGCCAGGGCGGCGGGGTCGCCGGTTCCGGGTCCGCCGTGGTGCCAGACGTCGTGCCCGGCCTCGTGCCCGACGTCGAGGGGGTCGGCGTCCAGGACGGCGAGGTCGGCCGGGCCGCCGACGGCGAGGTCCAGCGGCCGGCCGTCCACGGACGCCTCGAGCGCGGCACGCACGTCGATCCGCTGCTCCGGGTGCCAGGGATCGCGGCCGTCGCGCGAGCGAGTGACGGCCGCGGCGACGGCGACCCATGGGTCGAGCGGCGCGACGGGCGCGTCGCTGCCCAGCGTGAGCGGGACGCCCGCGGCGCGCAGCTCGGCCAGCGGGAACGCCCGGTCGTGCCGGTCCGGCCACAGCTGCTCGGTGACGTCGCGGTCGTCCATCGCGTGCTCGGGCTGCACGCTCGCCGTCACCCCCAGGGCGGCGAAGCGGTCCACGTCCGCACGGCGCAGCAGCTGGGCGTGCTCCACCGACCCGCGCGCGCCGGAGGCCTCGAACGCATCGAGCGCCAGGGCGTTGGCTCGGTCGCCGATGGCGTGGATGGCGCAGCGCAGCCCCCCGGCGTGCGCGCGGGCCATGAGCGGGACGAGCTGATCGGTCGCGATGTTGAGCACGCCGTGCGTGTCCGGGCCGGCGACGCCCGCGTAGGCGTCGAAGCAGAACGCCGTCAACGTGTTGAGGGACCCGTCGCTGATCACCTTGAGCGGTCCCTGCGTGACGAGGTCGGAACCCTCCGGGCCGCCCAGCACGTCCCCGGTGCGCAGCCCGGCGTCGAGCACCCCACCCAGGTGCTGCTCCCACACGCCCGCGCGCACGCGCAAACCATCCCAGCCCGCGGCGACGCGGCGGCGCCAGGTGGTGAGGTTGTCCGCCACCTCGAAGTCGACGACGCCGACGACGCCGCGCTCGGCGGCGGCCCGTGCCGCGTCCGCGACGAGGGCGTCGGCCACGGCGTCGTCCACGGTGACGATGCGCGGGCTCGCGGGCATCCACTCCTCCTCGCGCAGCAGCCCCGTCGGGTGGTGCGCGATGCCGAGGAAGCGCAGGCCCGCCGTCGAGGCCCACGCACTGTGCAGGTCGCCCGACAGCAGCACCACCGGGACCTCGCCCGCCACGGCGTCGAGCAGCTCGGCAGCCGGCTCGTCCGGCCAGGTGGCCCAACGGAACCCGTACCCCACCAACGGCGCGCCGCCGGTGGGAGGTGCCGCACGGTCCAGGCGGTCGCGCACGAGAGCGGCGGCGTGAGCGGCGCTCGTCGCGGCGGACACGTCGAGCCGCTGCCGCACCATGGCCCACTGCGTGAGGTGTGTGTGCGCGTCCCACAGCCCCGGGATCACCGTGCGGCCGCCGACGTCCACCTGTTCCGGGAGCGTGGACACCGGCACACCGGCGCCCGTCCCGGTAGGGGTCACCGCGGTGATGCGGCCGTCGTCGAGCAGGACGTCGACGGACCGGTCGGAGCGGCCCGCGAGGCGGGCGTTCGTCAGGAGCAGCGCGGACACGGGGCCACCGTAGACGCCCCGGGTCACCGGTGGCGCCTGGGCCGTCAGGCGCCGCCGGCGGCGTGGATGCGCAGCGCCTCCACGACGAGCGCATGGTCGTCGGCCTGCGCGAGCCCCGAGACGGTGACGACGCCGACGACACCGACGCCGTCCACGCGCACGGGGAACGCGCCGCCGTGCGCGGCGAACTCCTGCAGGGGGAGCTGGTGCTGCGCGGCGAAGTCGGTGCCCTTCGCCCGCGCCCGCAGGCCCACGAGGAAGGACGACGCGCCGAACCGCTCCACGACCCGCACCTTGCGCTGGACCCACGAGTCGTTGTCCGGGGTGGTGCCCTCGCGTGCGGCGTGGAACACCTGCTGCGTGCCCTTGCGCACGTCGACCGTCACGGCCAGCCCGCGCTCCGTCGCCAGCTCGACCAGCAGGCAACCGAGCTGCCACGCGTCGTCGTGGGTGAAACGCCTGAGCACGAGCTCGCGCTCCTGCTGCTCGACCTCGGCGACCAGGGCGGCGACGTCCTCGGGGTTCCCCATGGCGACAGCGTCCCACGCCCGGTCACGACGGCGCACACGGCGCGTCCCGCCGGGCCGGGCGGCGTCCGTCGGTACGGTCGCGGACGTGACCCGACTCGTGCTCGTCCACGGCCGCGACCTCGCCGGACACGACCCCGACACGCTCGAGGCGCAGTGGCTCGGAGCCCTGAGCGCCGGGCTCGCCGCCGCAGGTTCGGCGTTCCGCCCCACCGACGCGGGCTCGTCGTTCGTGTACTACGGCGACACCCTGGCGCGGCTGGTCGACGGTGGCACACCGCCCGCGGTGACGGTCCACGCTCTGGCCGTGGGGGCCGGGCCCGCGGACCTGCCCGCGCTGCCGGAGGGTGAGCTCCGGTTCGTGCTCGACGTCGCGCGCGAGGTACTCGCAGGCACCGGTCACCGCGACGCACCCGTCGTGGCGGAGGGTGCCGTGGCCGACGCGCTCGTCGAGGCTCTGGTCGCGGCGCTCGCCCTGGTGGACCGGTACGTGCCCGGGGTCGGCGCCGAGGTGCTGCTGGTCCTCACCCGCGACGTCTACGCCTACCTGCACGACGACCACGTCCGACAGGTGATCGACGACGGCCTGGCCGACGCGCTGAGCGGCGACGAGCCCGCCGTCGTCGTCGCGCACTCGCTGGGCAGCGTCGTCGCCTACGCGATGCTCGCCTCCGGGTCCTTCGCCCGCGCCGCCGGACCGGACGTCCCGCTGCTCCTCACGCCCGGCTCGCCGCTCGGCATCCGGGCGATCCGCGACGCGCTGCAGGCGCGGACGGCGCTGACGTTCCCTCGTGGCGTGCGCCGGTGGGTGAGCCCTCGTGACCCGCGGGACCTGCTCGCGCTGCACGACCTCACGCCCGACGCGTTCCCGTTGCCGGCGGGGTCGCCCGGCATCGAGGTGCTGCGGGTGACGAACCGCGCGCCCGGGTTCCACGCGGCGGCGTTCCCCCTCGACGACGGCGCGTGGGCCGGGTACCTGGCCCTGCCGGAGGTCGCCGCGCCCGTCGGCGAGGCGATGACGTAGCTACGTCGTGGGCGCCTGCCAGCCGGGCAGCACCCGCTGGAGCGCGGCGACGAGCTCGATGGAGCTGCCGTCCTTGCCGCCCGCGCCGAGGATCATCGGCGGCCGTTGCGGGGTGACGTGCGCGCCGCGCACCCGGTCCAGCAGCGTGAGCGGCGCGGTGAGCACGTAGAACGCGCCGTCGGTCGTGACGGCGGCGGTCCGGTCCTGGCGGAGGTACCAGCCGCGCAGCGACGTGCGCGCCGTCCCGCGACCGCCGTACCCCTTGACCTGCAGCGGCTCGGGCTCCAGCCCGGCAGCCGCGGCGGCCCGGACGAAGTCGTGCAGCAGCGCTTCCGCCTGCGCGTGCTCGACGTCCTGTCGCGCACGCAGGCGCTCAGCCTGCACGCGCGCGGCCTCGGTGCGCTGCGCCGCCCAGTCGTCGCTCACCGGGGCATCCTCCCACCTCCGACCTGTCAGACCCACGTGCCGGTATGGCGGCACG
>NZ_JBHUWC010000183.1:0-8175 GCF_042670225.1 Isoptericola sp. NPDC057191
GGGGGGGTGGGCGGGGGGCGCGCGCCCCCGGCCCCCCGGGGCCGCCCGGGCCCCCCCCCCCCTACCCGGGTGCGGGGGCGCTCCGGCCCCCCCCCCCCGACGGAAGGAGGGCCATTCGCCCGCTCACAGCATGTGGGGTCGGGTCAGAGCACCTGGGCGACCTCGTCGAACGACAGGCGCGGCGAGCGCGGGTACGGCGAGCCCTCGCCCTCGGCGTGGCCGACGTTGATCACCAGGAACGACTTCCAGCCGGACTCGGCGAAGAACTCGGCGTCGACGCCGTCGAAGTCCATGCCGTTCATCGGGCCGGCAGCGAGGCCGGCGGCGCGCAGGCCGACGATGAGGTAGCCCGCCTGGAGGAGGGCGTTGTTGCGGGCCATCTGCTCGCGGACGTCCGCGGCGGGCTCCAGCTGGTCCTTCATGCCGGGGTAGGCGGGGAACAGCGTGTCCAGGTGCTGGTGGAACGCCGGGTCCGCGGCGAGCACGAGCGAGACGGGCGCGTTCGCGACGCGCTCCTTGTTGTTGCCGCCCATGTGGGTCACGAGGCGCTCGCGGGCCTCGCCGGAGCGCAGCACGAGCACGCGCAGCGGCAGGGTGTTCATCGCGGTCGGCCCGAACTTCGCGAGGTCCCAGGCGGCGGTGAGCTGCTCGTCGGTGACGGGCTCGTCGGTCCACAGGGAGGTGGTGCGGGCGGCGCGGAACAGGAGGTCCGCCACGTCGTCGCCGACGGCGAGGGACGAGGACGGGAGCGTGAGAGTCTCGGTCATGGTTGCCGGAACACATAGATGCAGACGCATGATTCCCGTCCTGGGCGTGACACCGGTCACGCGGCCGAGATGAGGGAAGATGGCGACATGGCTGCATCCTCTGCGGGCTCCGGCCCGCTCGTCCTCGGTATCGAGACCTCGTGCGACGAGACGGGCGTCGCGCTCGTCCGCGGCGACGAGCTGCTGGTCGACGCCGTCGCCAGCTCCATGGACGAGCACGCGCGCTACGGCGGGATCATCCCCGAGGTGGCGAGCCGTGCTCACCTCGAGGCGATGGTCCCCACGATCACCCGGGCCCTCGGCGAGGCGGACGTCGACCTGTCCGAGATCGACGCCGTCGCCGTCACGGCGGGCCCCGGCCTCGTCGGCCCGCTGACGATCGGCGCGTCCGCCGCGAAGGCGCTCGCGATCGGGCTGAACAAGCCGCTCTACGGCGTGAACCACGTCATCGGGCACGCCGCCGTCAACCAGCTCGTCGACGGCCCGTTCTCGGGGCGCACGATGGCGCTGGTCGTCTCGGGCGGCCACAGCACGCTGATGCTGGTGGAGGACATCGCGACCGGCGTGACCGAGCTCGGCTCCACGCTCGACGACGCGGCGGGGGAGGCGTTCGACAAGGTCGGCCGCCTGCTCGGCCTGCCGTACCCGGGCGGCCCGCACGTCGACCGGCTCGCGCGCGAGGGCGACCCCGAGGCCATCCGCTTCCCGCGCGGTCTCACCGCGGCCAAGGACCAGGAGAAGCACGCGTACGACTTCTCCTTCTCCGGGCTCAAGACCGCCGTGGCCCGCTGGATCGAGGCGTGCGTGGACTCCGGGCGCGAGATCCCCGCGGCGGACGTCGCCGCGTCGTTCGCCGCAGCGGTGGCCGACGTCCTCACCGCCAAGACCATCGCCGCCTGCCGCCGGTACGACGTCGACACCCTCGTCGTCGGCGGGGGGTTCTCCGCCAACAGCCAGCTGCGCGACATGGCCGCCAAGCGGTGCGCGGAGGCGGGCATCGACCTGCGCATCCCGCCGATCCGCTACTGCACCGACAACGGGGCCATGATCGCGGCGCTGGGCTCCGCCGTCGTGCGGGCCGGGGCGGCGCCGTCGAACCTCGACTTCCCGGTCGACTCGTCGATGCCCATGACCACGATCACGGTCTGAAATCCCGCGGTTCGGCGGGAGTGTCAACGGTAGCGTCGTTCTTCGTGGCCGACGCGCACCTCACCACCAGCACCCTTGCGCGTACCTCGTCGGGGGGCCACGGGCGCCGCTGATGCAGGCGTGCAAGTTTCGCAATCTCGTCCCACGTCGTCGTTTTGACCCGCAGCATTGTGGGCGAGGGGCATGCAGCTCCTCCATGGAGCCCCTCGCGGAGACTGAGGTTGATTGATGACGACCACGACGCGGATGACGCGTACGCCGGCTGGCCTCGTGCGGCGGCGCACCACCCTGATTGTCGGAGCGGCGCTGCTCGCGCTGTGCGCGGCGGGGCTGCCCGCTGCGAACGCCGACACCGATCAGGCCGACGCGGCAGGCGAGGAGCAAGCAGCACAGGCTGTCGTGGCCGCGGGGGCGGGCGCGTCGGAGGACGCCGCCGCGATCGCGCAAGCTGCGTCTGCCTTCGATCCCGATGATGCGGCGTCGGCTGCAGGTCTCGTGGATGCTGCGTCGGCGGCCACAGCAGTTCCCCTGGAGGGCTCGGCTGACAACGCGGTGGCCCTGCCTGGGGTGGTGGATTCGGTGACGGTCAGGGCGTCGGGTGCTGGTGCATCCATCACCAGTGCCGACGGCATGAAGCTGGCCGTGACCGCGGCCGGTGACGACTCGCGGGCAGACGTTGTCGGAGGGGTAGCGGTCGCTCAGGACGTCACGGACGGGGTCGACGTGGTGACGCGTGCGGTGCCCGACGGGGCCCAGCTGGTCGCCATCCTCGACGACGAGAACGCGCCGACCAGCCTCGACTTCGATCTCGACCTGCCCGAGGGGGCGTCCCTCGAACCCCAGGACGACGGGAGCATCAACGTCGTCATGCCTACCGAAGTCGAGTCAGAGGACCCCACGGACGCGGCACGATTCGACGCGCAGGTCGACGCGATCCTTGGAGATGCGGAGACCCAGGCGTCGATCGACGAGCTCACGGTGGATGAGATCACCGATGAGCAGTGGGTAGCTCTCGAGGCGCTCGACCCGGTCCAGACTGATACCGAGACCGTGGACCTGCCCGTCGCGACCATCGGCGCGGCCTGGGCGACCGACGCCAACGGCACCCCGCTTGAGACCCGGTACCAACTCGACGGCACCACCCTCACCCAGCAGATCACCACCACCGCCAACACGGCGTATCCCGTCACCGCCGATCCCTCGGCATGGTGGTGGGTGAGGACGTCCGCAATGTGCGCCGGCCAGATCGCGATTGCGCTTGTTCCCGGCGCCAAGGCGGCGCGGATCTTGGCGAAGGCAAAGAATTTTGTCAACAAGAGTGCAAAGATGAGAGCGGCTGTCGCGAAGCTCGGGGGTGTGAGGGCAACCTTGAGCAAGGTCAAGCAGTATATCGTCAACAAGAATAAGCTCAGCGCCGCGAACCGAAAGCGGGTCAAGGCGCTCTTTGGTCTTGGATTCGACTCGGTTCTGGATTTTCTAGGGTTTGGGTCATGCGGGTCCATCGTCAGGCAAATCGTCTAGGGGGACTCGTGCTGTGGGCTAGTCTCGGACTTATCGTGATTGTGGGGGCGGTGCTCTCATACCAACCGCGATGGTCGCGATCTCATGAGAATATATTCACCGGCGTTTGCCTATTAGCAATGGCGGGCGCCGCGTCGCAAAACCTCCATTATTCTGGCATGAACTGGGGGGGTGTTCTAGTGAACATTGCCGCCGCGGCGGTCGGGATAGTTACAGGAGGAATGGTCCGACACTACGCGGACAAGCGGCGTTCCTCGCCCTCATAGTGGGGAGCCAAAATGCTGCAAGTGCTGTATGAGACCATATGCTGCCCAGAGGCAGCCTACTTGTTAGCCGTGCTGGTGAGGCCGTTCGCGCTGAGCATCTTCGCTGGGCGAGATGAGTTCACGTCGTGACCGCGTGCCCGGGCATTCTTGAGCGGCCGCTTCCCGAACGAGCAGGCCGCGCTCAGGTGCGCTTACCTCGCTGTCATGGCCCTGGACCAGACCGGCAAGGGCCGAGCCCGCTGGACCCACGCGCTCCGGGCGGTGCGCGGGGTCGATGCCGCGGACGCCTACCCGTACCACGGGTGCCGAGCGCGACCTGGCGAGAGATGTCCCCTCAGAGGCGAGCGGTCGCGGGGAGCGGCCGGCCGGCGCGCAGCTCGGCGACGAGCGACGCGACCACGGCCTCGAGGCCGTCCTGCCCGCCGCCGTGGGCCCGGGCCACCTCGCGCTGGCGCTGGTAGGACGCGCCCCGACGGACGATCTCGCGCACGCCGTCGAGCTCGGCGGCGCAGCCCAGCCGGTCGGCGACCGGCTCGAGCGTCGTGAGCAGCCGGGGGAGGGCGTCGGTGACGAGCTCCTCCTCGCCGGCGTCGTCGAGGATGATGATCGCGTCGGTGCCGTACCGGGCGGCGCGCCACTTGTTCTCGTGCACGAACCACGGCGGCAGCGTCGGCAGGCGCCCACCCTCGTCGAGCCGCGTCGACAGGTGCTCCACGAGGCAGTGCACCAGCGCGCCGAGGGAGGCCAGCTCCTGGGTGTTCGACGTCCCGTCGCAGATGCGCACCTCGACCGTGCCGAAGTGGGGCGCGGGCCGCACGTCCCAGCGCACCTCGGTGAAGTCGTCGATGACTCCGGTGTGCAGCATGTCGGCGACGTACCGCTCCAGCTCGGACCAGTCGCCGAACTGGTACGGCAGCCCGGCCGTGGGGAGCTGCTGGAAGATCATGGTCCGCATCGACGCGTAGCCGGTGTCGTCGCCCCCGAAGAACGGCGACGACGCGGACAGCACCTGCAGGTAGGGCAGGTACACCAGCAGCGAGTTGACGACGGGGAGCACCTTGGCGCGGTCCTCGATGCCCACGTGCGCGTGCACCCCGTAGACGATCTGCTGGCGTCCCACGAGCTGCGCGCGGTCCACCACCGTCGCGTACCGCTCCTTGTCGGTCACCTTCTGCCGCGACCAGTGCGAGAACGGGTGCGTGCCCGCGCCCATGAGGTCCACGCGCATCGGGCCGATGGCGTCATGGATGGCGGCGACCCCCCGTTCGAGGTCGGCGATCGCGTCCGGCACGGTGCGCCGCACGTCGCTGATCACCTCGACGGTGTTGCGCAGGAACTCGGGCTTGACGAAGCGGTGCCGCACGTCGTCGGCCACCGCCTCGATGACGGCCGGGGCCACCTGACGCAGGGTGCCCGAGTCGGCGTCGACGAGCGCGAGCTCCCACTCGAGGCCGACGGTCGACCGGTCGGAGGCGGCGAATTCCAGCACCATGCGGGCAATGCTTCCACGCCGGGGCGCCTGGGCGCGCGGCGGTCCCGCTCGCGCCGCCCCCGGTCAGCGCAGCGGCTCGACGACCAGCACGTGCTGCGCGCCGCCCACCCGCGTGAGGACGAGGGTCGCCTCCGCGTCACCCTTCGGCGACAGCTGGGCGCGCAGCTGCTCGGGCGTGACGGCCGTGCCGCGCTTCTTGATCGTCAGCCGGCCCACGCCGCGCTCGCGCAGGTAGGCCTTGAGGCGCTTGAGGTTGAAGGGCATGACGTCGAGGACCCGGTACCCCGTGGCGACGGGCGCGGCGCCGTCGGGCGGCGGCGCGGGCTGGTCGGTCGTGACGTAGGCGATGGTGCGGTCGAGCAGCCGGCCGCCGAGCTCCGCTGCGGCGTGCGCCACGAGCCCCGCACGGATGACGGCGCCGTCCGGCTCGTACAGGTACGCGCCGGGCAGACCGACGTCGGGCACCAGGTCCGAGCCGTCGCCGTCGGTGCGCAGCGTGCGCGAGGACGTCGCGCCGTCGCGCGTGGACAGGACGAGCGCGGACCGGCCGGGACCGTCGGCCGCGAGCGGCCCGAACCACAGGCCGGCCTCGACGACGTCGCCGTCCACGGACACCCACTGCGTCTCGGCGGCCTCGGGCAGCCCCTGGTGCGGGATGCCGGGCCCGACCTTGATGCCGAGGGCGGGGACCTGCTCGCGCAGCGCCCACACGGCGTCGAGCGGGGGAGCGTAGGCAGCGGGGTCGAAGACGCGGCGACCGCCGCGCGTGCGCCGGGCCGGGTCGGCGTACACGCCGTCCACCCCTTCGGCGGCGAGGTCGAGCGTGAGCCCGTCGGCGTGCCGCACCTCCGCCTCGGGGAAGTGCCGCAGGTTCACGGTGGCCAGCGCCGCCGTCATCTCGTCGACGTCGGTGGCGAGCACGCGCAGGCCGACGCCCGCGAACGCGAGGGCGTCCGCACCGATGCCGCTCGTGAGGTCGGCGACCTTCGTGACGCCGGCGGCGAGGTAGCGCCGGGCGTGCAGCGCAGCCACCACCAGGCGCGTCGCCTGCTCCACGCCGTCCGGTGTGAAGAGCATCCCGTCCGCGAAGTCGCCGAGCTTGGCGCGCGCCTTGGCGCGCAGCCGCGACTGGGTGAGGGCCGCCGCGGCGAGGTCGGGGTCCACCCCCTCGGCCCGCAGCCGGGTGGCGAGCGCCATCGCCTGCTTCTCGTCGTACGGCGGGAGCGAGTTGAGCAGGGCCCACCCGTCCGGGCTCAGCAGCTTGCTCACGGAGGCGGCGTCCATCGGGCCATCGTCTCAGGCGCGACCGGGGGTGGCGGACGGCGCCGGTCATGACGCCGACGGCGAACTGCTGGCACTCGACTTGTCAGAGTGCTAACGCCTGCCTAGATTTGTCGTCAGCGACCGCAGGCTGTTACCGGCACCCGCGACGACGGCCAGCCCCGGACGCGACCTGGTCAACCAGCAAGCCCATCCACGCATCGCGAATCAAGGAGGTCCGACGTGTCGGTCCCCATCAAGCCGCTCGAGGACCGGATCGTCGTCAAGGCCATCGAGGCCGAGACCACGACCGCTTCCGGCCTGGTCATCCCGGACACCGCCAAGGAGAAGCCCCAGGAGGGCGAGGTCCTGGCCGTGGGCGAGGGCCGCTTCGACGACAAGGGCAACCGTGTCCCCGTCGACGTCAAGGTCGGTGACAAGGTCATCTACAGCAAGTACGGCGGCACCGAGGTGAAGTACGCCGGCGAGGACTACCTCGTCCTGTCGGCCCGCGACATCCTCGCGGTCGTCGTCGCCTGACGACGCCCTGACGCAGAAGGCCTCGCACCGTCGTCGGTGCGGGGCCTTCGTGCTCTCAGCCGGTCTTGCGCGCCCCGCCGGCGAGGATCGCGGACCGCTCGTCCTCGCTGAGCCCGCCCCACACGCCGTAGGGCTCGCGGACCCGGAGCGACTGCTCCCGGCACTGCAGCATCACGGGGCAGGAGTGGCAGATCGCCTTCGCCGCCTCGGCACGACGTCGACGGGTGGACCCGCGCTCGCCCTCCGGGTGGAAGAAGAGCGTGTCGTCCGCGTCACGGCACGAACCCTGGTACTGCCACTCCCACAGCTCCATCACCGGACCGGGGAGCCTCGAGATTTCCGTCATGGCGAACAACCTACAAGTTGTGCAGAAGTTGTTCAAGATGCTGATTTGCGACACGGTTCGATGGTTCAGTGTTCAACTTTCTTCCGGACGCTGACCCGGTTCGGGGGTGACCTGACCGGCTTTGACCTGTGACTTCGGGGTGTTCCGCGGCGCGCCCGGCGGCGCAGTGGCGACCCACTGGTCCACTCGGCAGAATCGACGCCATGACCTCATCCCGGCCCGTCCCGCACGGGGGCGGGTCTCGCGCGTCGAGCCCGGGCCTCGCCGTCGCAGCGGTCGCCAGGCGCCTCGGGGTGGCTCCGGCCACCCTGCGCACGTGGGACCGCCGCTACGGTCTCGGCCCGTCCGCCCGCACCGCCGGATCCCACCGTCGCTACACGCCCGAGGACGTCGCGCGGCTCCTCGTCATGCGCCGGCTCACCCTCGAGGGTGTCGCGCCCGTCGACGCGGCCAAGGCGGCGCTGGAGGCCGGCGCCGAGGAGCTGGAGGAGGCGACCGAGGACGCCGCCCCCGCGGCACCTGGCGAACCGGACGACGACGCGCAGGAGGCGGCGGACGGGCGTCCGGCCGCTCCCGGCGGCGACGACGCACCGCGGCCCGGGCGGGCCCACCTGCGGGCCCTGCCCGGCGGCGGCGAGGGCACCTCGGGTGCCAGCAGCCACGTGCCCGGCGCCAGCGCCTCCGGCCGGGTCTCCGCCGTCGTCGACGCGGCCCTCGCGTACGACCAGCAGACCTGTGACGAGATCCTGGCCATCCCGGCCCAGGGCGACCCCGCCGCCTGGTGGACGGAGATCGCCGAGCCCGCCTGGCAGCGGGTCGCGCAGCGGACCGTCC
>NZ_JBHUWC010000184.1:0-5531 GCF_042670225.1 Isoptericola sp. NPDC057191
GTAAGTTTGAGGGGTTGCCCCGGCGGGGCTGGAACGGAAAAGGTTCTGGTCTTGTGGGTGTGCGTCGGTTGTTTGAGAACTCAACAGTGTGTTTGATAGTCAATGCCAAATTGATTGAAGATCCTTTGTGGATTTCTTTGGATCGGACTGAGCAGTTCAGCTTGGTCTGGCCAGTATCGTTGAATGCTGTGGGCTCTTTCGGGGGTTCGTGGTGTTTTCTCTTCTTTTACGGAGAGTTTGATCCTGGCTCAGGACGAACGCTGGCGGCGTGCTTAACACATGCAAGTCGAACGGTGAAGCCCAGCTTGCTGGGTGGATCAGTGGCGAACGGGTGAGTAACACGTGAGCAACCTGCCCTCCACTTCGGGATAAGCCTTGGAAACGGGGTCTAATACCGGATATGAGCACTCATCGCATGGTGGGTGTTGGAAAGTTTTTCGGTGGGGGATGGGCTCGCGGCCTATCAGCTTGTTGGTGGGGTGATGGCCTACCAAGGCGTCGACGGGTAGCCGGCCTGAGAGGGCGACCGGCCACACTGGGACTGAGACACGGCCCAGACTCCTACGGGAGGCAGCAGTGGGGAATATTGCACAATGGGCGAAAGCCTGATGCAGCGACGCCGCGTGAGGGATGACGGCCTTCGGGTTGTAAACCTCTTTCAGCAGGGAAGAAGCGCAAGTGACGGTACCTGCAGAAGAAGCGCCGGCTAACTACGTGCCAGCAGCCGCGGTAATACGTAGGGCGCAAGCGTTGTCCGGAATTATTGGGCGTAAAGAGCTCGTAGGCGGTCTGTCGCGTCTGGTGTGAAATCCCGAGGCTCAACCTCGGGCTTGCATCGGGTACGGGCAGACTAGAGTGCGGTAGGGGAGACTGGAATTCCTGGTGTAGCGGTGGAATGCGCAGATATCAGGAGGAACACCGATGGCGAAGGCAGGTCTCTGGGCCGCAACTGACGCTGAGGAGCGAAAGCATGGGGAGCGAACAGGATTAGATACCCTGGTAGTCCATGCCGTAAACGTTGGGCACTAGGTGTGGGGCTCATTCCACGAGTTCCGTGCCGCAGCTAACGCATTAAGTGCCCCGCCTGGGGAGTACGGCCGCAAGGCTAAAACTCAAAGGAATTGACGGGGGCCCGCACAAGCGGCGGAGCATGCGGATTAATTCGATGCAACGCGAAGAACCTTACCAAGGCTTGACATGCACCGGAAACACTCAGAGATGGGTGCCCCGCAAGGTCGGTGCACAGGTGGTGCATGGTTGTCGTCAGCTCGTGTCGTGAGATGTTGGGTTAAGTCCCGCAACGAGCGCAACCCTCGTCCTATGTTGCCAGCGGGTTATGCCGGGGACTCATGGGAGACTGCCGGGGTCAACTCGGAGGAAGGTGGGGATGACGTCAAATCATCATGCCCCTTATGTCTTGGGCTTCACGCATGCTACAATGGCCGGTACAGAGGGCTGCGATACCGTAAGGTGGAGCGAATCCCAAAAAGCCGGTCTCAGTTCGGATTGGGGTCTGCAACTCGACCCCATGAAGTCGGAGTCGCTAGTAATCGCAGATCAGCAACGCTGCGGTGAATACGTTCCCGGGCCTTGTACACACCGCCCGTCAAGTCACGAAAGTTGGTAACACCCGAAGCTCATGGCCCAACCGGTTTTCCGGGGGGAGTGGTCGAAGGTGGGACTGGCGATTGGGACTAAGTCGTAACAAGGTAGCCGTACCGGAAGGTGCGGCTGGATCACCTCCTTTCTAAGGAGCATCTGATGTCCGCACCTGGCGTGAAGCTGGGTGGGGGCCAGCAGGCCGCCTGAGGCGCCGATCGTGCGTCTGGTGGTTGCTCACGGGTGGAACATTGACTAGAAGGACTGGTCGGGCTGTTGCCGGCTGGTGAGTACGCATCGTGGTCGGGCCCCTGGGGTTCGGTTGGGGTGGTGGAAAGCTGGTGGTGACGTGGTTCGGGTGGTTCGCAAGCACACTGTTGGGTCCTGAGGCAATCGGCGTCCTGGTCCTGGGTCGTGTCCCTGCTGCTGCGGTTTCGTGGTGGTCGGGGGTGGGGCTGCGGGGTGGGGGGTTGGTGGTCTTTGATGGTGAACGGGTCGCTGGTCTGGTGTGAACCGTCCTGGTGTGGTTCCTGGTCGTCTCCTTGAGGGGGCGGGTCGGGGCTGGTCTGGGGTAGGCGTGCTGGTGGGCTGGCGGGTTCGTCCGTTGCTTGAGAACTGCATAGTGGACGCGAGCATCCCAGATGTTCAGTACTGGCCTGGTCGGCCTGCTGCCTCCTTGTGGGGTGGCGTGGTTGATCGGACTGGTTTTCTGATCTCTGTGAAAATATTGTAGTGTGTCGAAGTTTTTAAGGGCACAGGGTGGATGCCTTGGCACTAGGAGCCGAAGAAGGACGTTGTAGCCTGCGATAAGCCTCGGGGAGTTGGCAAACGAGCTGTGATCCGAGGATGTCCGAATGGGGGAACCCGGCTGGGGTCATGCTCAGTCACCTGCATCTGAATACATAGGGTGTAGGGGGGAACGTCGGGAAGTGAAACATCTCAGTACCGACAGGAAGAGATATTCCGTGAGTAGTGGCGAGCGAAAGCGGATGAGGCCAAACCGTGTGTGTGTCAAGCTGTCAGGCGTTGCACATGCGGGGTTGTGGGACCTTCTGACCAGATCTGACAGTCTGGTAGCCAGTAAGAAAGCCGTGTCATAGTCGAACCGCATTGAAAGGCGGACCGTAGTGGGTGTGAGTCCCGTAGACGAAATGGTGCGGCCTGGTTGAGGGGATCCCAAGTAGCACGGGGCCCGAGAAATCTCGTGTGAATCTGGCAAGACCACTTGCTAAGCCTAAATACTACCTAGTGACCGATAGCGGACAAGTACCGTGAGGGAAAGGTGAAAAGTACCCCGGGAGGGGAGTGAAATAGTACCTGAAACCGTGTGCCTACAATCCGTCGGAGCCTCCTTAGCAGGGGTGACGGCGTGCCTTTTGAAGAATGAGCCTGCGAGTTAGTGCTCGGTGGCGAGGTTAACCCGTGTGGGGAAGCCGTAGCGAAAGCGAGTCCGAATAGGGCGGTACAGTCGCCGGGTCTAGACCCGAAGCGAAGTGATCTAGCCATGGGCAGGTTGAAGCGCCGGTAAGACGGCGTGGAGGACCGAACCCACTTAGGTTGAAAACTGAGGGGATGACCTGTGGTTAGGGGTGAAAGGCCAATCAAACTTCGTGATAGCTGGTTCTCCCCGAAATGCATTTAGGTGCAGCGTCACGTGTTTCTTGCCGGAGGTAGAGCTACTGGATGGCTAATGGGCCCTACCAGGTTACTGACGTCAGCCAAACTCCGAATGCCGGTAAGACATAGCGTGGCAGTGAGACTGCGGGGGATAAGCTTCGTAGTCGAGAGGGAAACAGCCCAGATCATCGGCTAAGGCCCCTAAGCGTGTGCTCAGTGGGAAAGGATGTGGAGTTGCACAGACAACCAGGAGGTTGGCTTAGAAGCAGCCACCCTTGAAAGAGTGCGTAATAGCTCACTGGTCAAGTGATTCCGCGCCGACAATGTAGCGGGGCTCAAGTACACCGCCGAAGCCGTGGCACTCACACGTTAGCCCAGCACCAACTTGTTGGTGTTCAGGTGTGTGGGTGGGTAGGGGAGCGTCGTGTGGGCAGTGAAGCTGCAGGGTGACCTAGTGGTGGAGCCCACACGAGTGAGAATGCAGGCATGAGTAGCGAATGACGGGTGAGAAACCCGTCCGCCGAATGACCAAGGGTTCCAGGGCCAGGCTAATCCGCCCTGGGTAAGTCGGGACCTAAGGCGAGGCCGACAGGCGTAGTCGATGGACAAGGAGTTGATATTCTCCTACCGGCGAAGAACCGCCCATACCGAGCCCGGTGATGCTAACCGCCCCAATGGTGACACCGCGACCTTCGGGTCGCACCGTCTCCGGCGGCGTGGGACCCGAACCGGTAGTAGGTAAGCGTGTTAACAGGGGTGACGCAGGAAGGTAGCCCGGCGTGGCGATGGTAGTCCACGTCCAAGGTTGTAGCCCGCTTCGTAGGCAAATCCGCGAAGCATCAAGGGTGAGAACTGATAGTGACCGCGTATGCGGGAATCGGGTGATCCTCAGCTGCCAAGAAAAGCCTCGACGCGAGGTTCTAGCCGCCCGTACCCCAAACCGACTCAGGTGGTCAGGTAGAGAATACCAAGGCGATCGAGCGAATCGTGGTTAAGGAACTCGGCAAAATGCCCCCGTAACTTCGGGAGAAGGGGGGCCTGATCCGTGAACACCCTAGCGGTGGGAAGCGGTGAGGGCCGCAGAGACCAGGGAGAAGCGACTGTTTACTAAAAACACAGGTCCGTGCGAAGTCGCAAGACGATGTATACGGACTGACGCCTGCCCGGTGCTGGAAGGTTAAGAGGACGGGTCAACTTCGGTGAAGCCCAGAATTTAAGCCCCAGTAAACGGCGGTGGTAACTATAACCATCCTAAGGTAGCGAAATTCCTTGTCGGGTAAGTTCCGACCTGCACGAATGGCGTAACGACTTCTCCGCTGTCTCAACCGCGAGCTCGGCGAAATTGCACTACGAGTAAAGATGCTCGTTACGCGCAGCAGGACGGAAAGACCCCGGGACCTTTACTATAGCTTGGTATTGGTGTTCGGTGCGGCTTGTGTAGGATAGGTGGGAGACTATGATACCCGGCCGCCAGGTCGGGTGGAGTCATCGTTGAAATACCACTCTGGCCGCATCGACCATCTAACCTCGGTCCGTAATCCGGATCAGGGACAGTGCCTGGTGGGTAGTTTAACTGGGGCGGTTGCCTCCCAAAATGTAACGGAGGCGCTCAAAGGTTCCCTCAGCCTGGTTGGCAATCAGGTGTCGAGTGCAAGTGCACAAGGGAGCTTGACTGTGAGACCGACAGGTCGAGCAGGGACGAAAGTCGGAACTAGTGATCCGGCGGTGGCTTGTGGAAGCGCCGTCGCTCAACGGATAAAAGGTACCCCGGGGATAACAGGCTGATCTTGCCCAAGAGTCCATATCGACGGCATGGTTTGGCACCTCGATGTCGGCTCGTCGCATCCTGGGGCTGGAGTAGGTCCCAAGGGTTGGGCTGTTCGCCCATTAAAGCGGTACGCGAGCTGGGTTTAGAACGTCGTGAGACAGTTCGGTCCCTATCCGCTGCGCGCGCAGGAAACTTGAGAAGGGCTGTCCCTAGTACGAGAGGACCGGGACGGACGAACCTCTGGTGTGCCAGTTGTTCCGCCAGGAGCACGGCTGGTTAGCTACGTTCGGAAGGGATAACCGCTGAAAGCATCTAAGCGGGAAGCCTGCTTCAAGATGAGGTTTCCATCCCCCTCGGGGGTGAAGGCACCCAGCTAGACCACTGGGTAGATAGGCCGGATGTGGAAGACAGGACGAAAGACTGTCGGAGCTGACCGGTACTAATAAGCCAACAACTTCACACACATACCAACACCGTTGGTCAATCATGCTACGCGTCCACTATGCGGTTCCCGAGAAACGGGCACCACCCCACCCACCCCCGTACG
>NZ_JBHUWC010000184.1:5623-8136 GCF_042670225.1 Isoptericola sp. NPDC057191
AAGCCAACAACTTCACACACATACCAACACCGTTGGTCAATCATGCTACGCGTCCACTATGCGGTTCCCGAGAAACGGGCACCACCCCACCCACCCCGTACGCGGGGTTGGGGATGTGGGGTGACCCTGATAACTCGACACTGTTACGGCGGTCATAGCGTTGGGGAAACGCCCGGTCCCATTCCGAACCCGGAAGCTTAGCCCTTCAGCGCCGATGGTACTGCCCTCGAGAGGGGGTGGGAGAGTAGGACGCCGCCGGACACCCATTCACGAAAGGCCCACCCCACACGGGGTGGGCCTTTCGCATACCCCCACACCACCCCCAAGCCCCCACACCGCCCCAGCCGCCACACCGACCCGGATCCCACACCACCCCGGGCGCCCACCCCACGCACCGGCGCCCCGGTGGCCGGGCAGAGGCAGCCAGGGCTCGGGGCGGAAACGGCGGCGCGCCCGCGGAGCGGGTGCCGATAGGCTCGGCAGGTGACCGGATCACCTTTGCTCCCTGCCAGTGGCCCGCACCCGTCGTGGCGGGCTGAGCACTTCCTGAGCCTGTTGGACTTCGCGCGACCGTCGATCGGTGCGGACGGTACGGCCGGCTGGCTGGACGACGCCGGCGCGGTGGACCCGACGCAGCCTGCGCACCTGTGGATCACGTGCCGGATGACGCACACCTTCGGTCTCGGGCACCTGCTCGGCGTGGAGGGCACCGAGGAGCTGCTGGGTCGCGGGCTCGACGGCGTCGCCACCTCCCTGGCGGACGCGGAGCACGGCGGCTGGCTCGCCTCCCGCGGCCCGGGAGCCGGCGAGGTGGACGGGCTGAAGCAGGCCTACGGTCACGCGTTCGTCGTGCTGGCCGCCTCCACGGGGGTCGTCGCCGGCGCCCGTGGTGCGGGCGCGCTGCTGGCCCGCGCCCTGGAGGTGCTCGAGGAGCGCTTCTGGGAGGCCGACCACCAGCTGCACCTCGACGAGCGCTCGCGCGACTGGACCGAGATCGACCCCTACCGCGGGGTGAACGCCAACATGCACTCGGTGGAGGCCCTCCTCGCGGCGCACGACGCGACCGGGGAGCGCCGGTGGCTCGACCGCGCCGCCGTCATCGCGGACCGGGTCATCTCGTGGGCGCAGGACAACGGCTGGCGCATCCCCGAGCACTTCGACTCGGCCTGGGTGCCGCAGCTCGAGTACAACGCCGACCGCCCGCACGACCCCTTCAAGCCCTACGGCGCCACGCCGGGCCACGGCCTGGAGTGGGCGCGGCTGCTCCTGCAGGTGGACGTGGCCTCCGACACCGCGGGCCGTCGCTCCGACGCTGCCCGGAACCTGTTCGAGCGTGCCGTCGAGGACGGGTGGGACGGCCCGCAGGGCGGGTTCGTCTACACGACCGACTGGACCGGTACCCCCGTCGAGGCACGACGCTTCCACTGGGTCGCGGCAGAGGCGGCGGCCGCCGCGGACGTGCTGCACCGCACGACCGGCGAGGACCGCTACGCCGAGCTCGCCGACGGCTGGTGGCGTTGGATCGACGACCACCTGGTCGACCACGAGCGCGGCTCCTGGTACCACGAGCTCGACACCGACAACGTGCCCTCGGGTCGCACGTGGGTCGGCAAGCCGGACGTCTACCACGCCGCCCAGGCCGTCATCCTGCCCGACCTGCCGCTGACCGGGTCGTTCGCGGCGTCGGCCAGCGCCGCCGGCCGGATCCTCGACGGCACCCGGCTCACGACGTCGACGGAGGCGCGCGGCTGATGAGGATCTCGGCGAAGGCGGACTACGCCGTCCGTGCGGCCGCCGAGCTGGCGGCAGCGGCGGACGGTGGACCCGTGCCCGCCGAGTCCCTCGCGCGCGCCCAGGGAGTGCCGCACCGGTTCCTCGAGGCGATCCTCAGCGACCTGCGCCGCGAGGGCATCGTCGCGAGCCGCCGCGGCGCCGGCGGCGGCTACGTGCTCGCCCGGCCCGCCGACCGGGTGACCGTCGCCGACGTGGTGCGGGCCGTGGACGGCCCGCTCGTGTTCGTCCGCGACGCACGGCCCTCCGACCTCGAGTACACGGGGGCGGCCGCGTCGCTGCTGCACGTGTGGGTGGCCCTGCGCGTCAACGTGCGCGCCGTGCTCGAACAGGTCAGCCTCGCCGACCTGGCCGCGGGAAACGTCCCGGACGCGGTCCGCCGGCTCACCGACGAGGAATCAGCCTGGCACAGCCCGTGACCACCCTCGCCGGTCGCCCCCTCTGACCTGCGGCTCTGGTGACCCACGGCCCCCGGCCGGACCAGACCCACGGGGCGCCACCGGCGTGCCGCACCGCTCGTGAGCCCCTCGTCCAGGACCCGCGCCCTCGACCGCCGCGTACAGCACCACACCGAGCGACCACAGGTCCGACTCCGGCCCCGGCTGCCGGCCGAGCACCCGCTCGGGCGCGATGAACTCGGGCGAGCCGACGAACGCGCCGGTCTCGGTCAGCCCCTGCTCGCCCTCGACCTGGGCGATCCCGAAGTCGCTGAGGACGACCCG
>NZ_JBHUWC010000185.1:0-8055 GCF_042670225.1 Isoptericola sp. NPDC057191
GCCGCACCCGTGTGCGGCACCGCGCCCGCGGGCGCCGGGAGTTCACCCCACCGGGACGGTCAGGCGCGGTGCTCCCGGTAGTAGCGGATGAGCGCCTGCGTGGACGAGTCCTGCGCCGCCAGGACGGCGTCGTCGCCCGAGACGGCCGGGGCGATCTCGAGGGCGAGCTTCTTGCCCAGCTCCACGCCCCACTGGTCGAAGCTGTCGATGCCCCACACGACGCCCTGCACGAACGTGATGTGCTCGTACAGCGCGACGAGCTGGCCGAGCACGGACGGCGTGAGGGCCGGCGCGACGATCGACGTCGTGGGCCGGTTCCCGGAGAAGACGCGCGCCGCGACGATCTCCTCGGGCGTGCCCTCGGCGCGCACCTCGTCCGCCGTCTTGCCGAACGCGAGGGCCTTGGTCTGCGCGAAGAAGTTGGCGAGGAACAGCTCGTGCACGTCCGCGCCCGGGGCCACCGCCTTGCCGTCGCCCTCGGAGTCCGCCAGCGGGTAGGCGGGGGTCGCGACCGCGATGAAGTCCGCGGGGATGAGCCGCGTGCCCTGGTGGATGAGCTGGTAGAAGGCGTGCTGGCCGTTGGTGCCCGGCTCGCCCCAGAAGACCTCGCCCGTCTGGGTGGTGACGGGGGACCCGTCCCACCGCACCGACTTGCCGTTGGACTCCATCGTGAGCTGCTGCAGGTACGCGGGGAAGCGGTGCAGCTGCTGGGCGTACGGCAGCACGGCGTGCGTGTGCGCGCCGAGGAAGTTGCCGTACCAGACGTTCAGCATGCCCATGAGGACCGGCACGTTGGCCTCGAACGGCGTGTTGCGGAAGTGCTCGTCGACGGCGCGGAAGCCCGCCAGGAGGTCGCGGAAGACGTCCGGGCCGAACGCGATCGCGAGCGGCGTGCCGATCGCAGAGTCGACGGAGTACCGGCCGCCCACCCAGTCCCAGAAGCCGAAGGCGTTCGCGGGGTCGATGCCGAACGCCGCGACCTTGTCGAGGGCGGTCGAGACGGCGACGAAGTGCGCCCGCACCGCGGCCTGCTTGGCGTCCTCGTCGTCCTCGATGGCGCCCTGCGCGACGAGCTGCTCCCAGAGCCAGGCGCGCGCAAGGCGCGCGTTGGTCAGCGTCTCCAGCGTGCCGAACGTCTTCGAGGCGACCACGAACAGCGTGGTCTCGGGGTCGAGGTCCGCCGTCTTCTGCGCGATGTCGGTCGGGTCGATGTTGGAGACGAAGCGCGCCTCGATGCCGTTCTCGCCGGTGCGGCCGTACGGCTTGAGCGCCTCGTAGACCATGACGGGCCCGAGGTCGGAGCCGCCGATGCCGATGTTCACGACCGTGCGCACCGGCTTGCCCGTGATGCCCGACCACGACCCGTCGCGGACCTGGTCGGCGAAGGCGCTGAGCTTGTCGAGCTCGGCCTGCACGTCGGTGTCGACGTCCTGCCCGTCCACCACGAGCGGCGGCCTCGTCCCCGGCGCCCGGCGCAGCGCGGTGTGCAGCACGGCCCGGTCCTCGGTGACGTTGATGTGCTCGCCGGTGAACATCGCCTCGATGCGCTCCGGCAGGTGCACCTCGTGCGCCAGCCGGACCAGCAGATCCAGGGTCTCGTCGGTCGCGAGGTTCTTCGACAGGTCGACGTGCAGGTCGCCCGCGAGGTGCGTCATGCGCTCGGCGCGCCCCGGGTCGGCGGCGAACCAGCCGCGCAGGTCGCCCCGGAACTCCTGGTAGTGGGCGTACAGGTCGCCCCAGGAGGCCGTGGTGGTGGGATCGACGGGGGAGGAGGTCATGGGCCCACGGTACTGACCGGTTGCGCTGTCTGCCGACGCTGCCAGGATGGCCAGCAGCCGGGGACGGACCCGGACTCCGTAGGGGAGGAACGCATGGCGAATTTCACTGTCTGGAAGTTCGACGACCCGGGTGCGGCTGACCGCGCCTACCAGGCTGTCAAGGGCGGCGAGGCCGACGGCCTGGTGAAGATCGTCGACCACGCGGTGGTGAGCTGGCCCGAGGACGCGAAGAAGCCGGACACGCACGGCTCGCACGACGACACCGCCAAGGCCACCGGCTGGGGCGCGGTCTGGGGCCTGCTGCTGGGCGCGCTGTTCTTCCTGCCGGTCCTCGGCGCCGCCGCGGGGGCCGTGATCGCCGGCATCTCGCGCTCGCTGTCCGACGTGGGCATCAGCGCGAAGGACATCGAGACGATGAAGAAGGAGATCGTGCCCGGCACGTCCGCCCTCTTCATCGTGACCGAGCCGATCGACCCCGACCGTCTCGGGGAGCGGCTGCACGGCATCGACGCGACGCTCGTGAGCACCAACCTGACCGACGCGGAGCGCCGAACCCTGCTGGAGTCGTTCGGTCAGTGACTGGCCGCAGCACCCGTCGAGCCCGTCGAGACCTCGTCCCGGCGGGCTCGATGCGTGCAGGGGCGGTCCGTGCGGGCTCGGTCCGCCGGCCCCGTCAGGCGGGCTGCCAGCGCCCGCCCCAGCGACGGGTGAGCACGGCGCCGAAGGTGTCGGCGAGCGCGTCGACCCGGTCGTGCACGGCGTCCGCGACGCGGTGCGCGACGGCGTCGTCGTCGGCCGTGAACCGCACCGTGACCCGGGCGCGCCCCCGCACCACCCCGACGTCGAACGCCTCGACCGTGACGAGCTCGCGGGCCGCCGCGGCCGCAGCCGGGAGCACGTCGGCCGGGTCCACGCCGGGTTGCAGGAGGCCGACGCCGAGCGTCACGCGATAGGAGGGCACGCGGCGATCCTGCCACCGGCGACCACGCCGGTCCGGGCGAGCGCGGACGAGCATGGACGAGCACCGTCCCGTCACAGGTCGCCCCGGTCCTCGACACGGCTGCCGCCGTAGACTCGCCGCCGTGACTGCCGACACGTCGACCGCACCCGTCCCCGACCCTGCGACCGGCCCGGACGCCGCCTCCCGGGGCGTCGCGCTGGAGATCGCCGTGCAGGACGTCGCGGGCGCGCGCGTCGCCGCCGCGGGCGGCGCGGACCGTCTCGAGCTGTGCGCCGCGCTCGCGGGCACCGGCGGCCTCACCCCCTCCACGGGCATGGTCGCGGCGGTCGCCGACGCGCTGCGCGGCACGGGTGTCGGCGTCCACGTCCTCGTGCGGCCCCGCGCCGGGGGCTTCGTCTTCACGCCCGAGGAGACCGACGTCCAGGTGCGCGACGTCCGCTCCGTGCTCGACGCGGGCGCCGACGGCGTCGTGGTCGGCGCGATGACGCCGGACGGCGAGGTCGACACGGCCGCCCTCGCCGCGTTCGTCGCCGCAGCCGGCGACGCCGAGGTCACCTTCCACCGCGCCATCGACCAGGTCGCCCGGCCCGTCGAGGTGCTGGACGCGCTCGCGGCCGCGGGCGTGCGCCGCGTCCTGACGTCCGGCGGCGCGCCGCGGGCGGGCGAAGGGCTCGAGGTGCTCGCGGCGCTCGCCGGCCGCGGCCGCGAGCTCGGCGTCGAGATCATGGCCGGCGGCGGCGTCCTCGTGCAGGACGTGCCCGCCCTCGTGGCGGCCGGGGTGCACGCCGTCCACCTCTCCGCACGACGCACCGTGGCCGCCGACGGCGGTCCGGGCGGCGGTGGGGCCGGCGGGTACGACGTGACCGACGCCGACCTGGTCGCCGCGACCCGCGCCACGCTCGACGCCGGGACCGCGTCGTGAGCGGCCCCGTCACGAGCGCCGTGAGCGCCGCCGTCGCGCTGTCGGCCACCGACCCCTCCGAGGGGTACAGCGGGTTCATCGGGTGGGTGCTGAGCCTGATGACGACGCTCGGCGAGGTCGGCGTCGGCGCGGCCGTGCTCCTGGAGACGTTCATCCCGCCCATCCCGTCCGAGGCCGTGCTGCCGGCCGCCGGGTTCCTCGCCTACGACGGGCAGATGAACGCCTGGCTGGCCATCCTCGCCGCCACCGTGGGCGCCGTCGTCGGCGCGTGGGTCTGGTGGTTCCTCGGGCTGCTGCTGGGTCGCGACCGCACGCGCGCGATCGTGGACGCCGTCCCGCTGATGGACGGCTCCGACTTCGACAAGGCGGAGGCGTTCTTCGCGCGCTGGGGACGGGTCGCCGTGCTCGTGGGGCGCTGCGTCCCGCTCGTGCGCAGCTTCATCTCCATCCCCGCCGGCATCGAGCGCATGCCGTTCTGGTCGTTCACCCTCTACACCGCGATCGGCTCCGGCGTGTGGAACGCCATCTGGGTCGGCCTGGGCTACGCGTTCGGACCGGCGATCAAGCCCGTGCTGGAGCAGTGGAGCGGCATCATCTCCAACGGCGTGCTCGTCGTCATCGCGCTGCTGGTGCTGTGGTTCGTCGTGGTGCGGCTGCGCAGCCGCTACCTGGCGCGGCGCGGCCCGCGCGAGCCCGAGCGCCGGCACCGTCGCACCCACTGACCGCCGAAGTAGCGCGCACCGTGCCGAGGTAGTTCAGGCCCCCGCGAGGTAGTTCGGGGCTCCGCGAGGTAGTGCGGACCGTGGCGAGGTAGTTCGGGGCTCCGCGAGGTAGTTCAGGGCCCCGCGAGGTAGTGCGGACCGTGGCGAGGTAGTTCGGGGTCCCGCGAGGTGAGGGGATCGCTCCGCTACGCTCCCGGGCATGCGGACCCGGGAGGGGTGGCTGGGCGGCGCGGCCCTGGTGACGACGGTGCTCGTCGCTGCCTGCGGCGCGCCCGACGACCTGGGGTTCGGACCCTTGCAGGTCCGGGCTCTCGACCCTCCGGCGCTCCGGAAGCACTTCAGCGAGGAGCCCGGGCCCCTCACCGGGGAGCTCAGAGCGCTGTCGAACGGGTGCCTCGTCGTGACGATCGACGGCGTGGACCACGTGGTGATCTGGCCTGATGGCACCGAGTCTGTCGACGCCGGCGTGCCTGTCGGCCGCTACGAGGTGACCTTGCCCGCCGAGCGGGTCCTGCGCGCCGACGTCCGTGGCGGTGACCGGTTCACCGCCACTGGGGTGGTCGCCGACTCGGGCGGGGTGGTGGTTGTCGACCTTGATCATCCCGACGACGACCAGGTCGGCAGCTATCTGGGCTACTGCGGCGTCGACGCCCCGCCGGTGATGTTCCCTGATGCCGCGACCTTCGTCGTTGACTGAACTACCTCGCGAACCCCTCGACTACCTCGCGAACCCCTCGACTACCTCGCGAACCCCTCGACTACCTCGCGAACCCCTCGACTACCTCGCGAACCCCTCGACTACCTCGCGAACCCCTCGACTACCTCGCGATGCCCTGAACTACCTCGCGATGCCCTGAACTACCTCGCGCTGCCCTGAACTACCTCGCGGGGGCCTGGACTACCTCGCGATGCCCTGGACTACCTCGCGGGGGTCTGGACTACCTCGCGATGCCCTCGACTACCTCGCGGAGCCTCGGACTACCTCGCGGGGGTCTGGACTACCTCGCGAAGCCTTCGACTACCTCACGGAGGACTGAACTACCTCGCGGGGGCCTGGACTACCTCGGCGGGGGTGCGGTGGAGGCGCGGACGACGAGCGACGTGGGCAGGCGCAGGTGGCGCTCGCGGGCGGTGCCGTCGAGGAGGTCGAGGACGAGCCGCAGCGCCTCGGCGCCCATGCGGTGCATCGGCTGCGCGACGGTGGTGAGCGGCGGCGTGCTGCCCCAGGACTCCGGGACGTTGTCGAAGCCGACGACGGACAGGTCGTCCGGGACGCGCAGCCCCAGCTCGTGGGCGACCTCGAGGACGTGGATGGCGGACAGGTCGTTGGCGGCGAACACGGCGGTGGGCCGGTCGGGCCGGTCGAGCAGGGTGCGGACGGGGGCGTCGGCGAGGTCGGGGCGATAGCCGCCCACCTTGATGAGCAGAGGGTCGACGGGGATGCCCGCGGCCTCCAGGGCCTGCCGGTAGCCCAGCTCGCGCAGGCGGGCCGACTCCAGGTCGGGGCGGCCGCCGAGGTGCGCGATCCGCCGGTGGCCCAGTGCGAGGAGGTGCTCCACGGCCTCGCGGGCGCCGGTCGTATTGTCGGAGTCGACGGTGGGGGTGCCCTCGGGGCCGGTGTGCGGGTCGACGGCCACGACGGGCACGGGGGAGTCGGGGGAGAGCACCATCGTGGGCGTCACGACGATCGCCGCGTCCACCAGCGTCCCGGCCAGCCGGGACAGGGACCGGCGCTCCCACCCCGCCTGCGCACCGCCGTCGGTGCGGCCGGCGTAGGCGAGCAGCTCGTAGCCGGTGCCGTCGACCGCGGCCGAGATGCCCTTGAGCAGCTCGGTGGAGTACGGCTCGAACTCCGCCACGAGCACGCCGATGACGTTGGTGCTGGTGCGGCGCAGGCTGCGGGCGACCAGGGAGGACTCGTACCCGAGGTCCTCTACCACGGCCAGCACCCGCTCGGCGGTGCCGGCGGCGACGCCGTAGCGGTTGTTGACGACCTTCGACACGGTGGCCACCGAGACGCCGGCGAGACGTGCCACGTCGGAGATGGTGGCGCGCCCCGGGGCGGGGGCAGGGGCGCCCGCGGCGGGCGGGTCGGCGGCGGGGCTCACGAGTCGACAGTATGCGGCACGGACGTGCCGCGTCACGCGCCTCGCCCACAGCTCGAGGGCAGCACGAGGACGTTTTCGAAATCGTTATCGACAACGATTGACGACGAGCCCGTGCGGCTGTCACTCTCGTGCCAGGCACTCACCACCTCGCGGCAGCGCCGCTGCCGTGCCCGTCGACGAAGACAAGGGATCGATGATGACGAGGACGAGGATCATGCGCGGCGCCACCGCGGTAGCGCTCGGCACCACCGTGGCGCTCCTGGGCGCCGCCTGCGCGGGCCAGGGCGGCGGCTCCCAGGGCGGCGACGACGGCGGCAGCACCGCAGACGCCAGCACGATCACCTGGTGGCACAACTCGAACACGGACCCGGGCAAGGCGTACTACGAGGAGGTCGCCAAGGCCTTCGAGAAGGACCACCCGGGCACGACCGTCGAGATCAGCGCCATGCAGCACGAGGACATGCTGACGAAGCTCGACGCCGCCTTCCAGGCCGGCGACGCGCCCGACGTCTTCATGGAGCGGGGCGGCGGCGAGCTGGCCTCCCACGTGGACGCCGGTCTGCTCAAGGACATCTCCACGCCCGCCGCCGACACGATCGGCACCATCGAGCCGTACATGTCCGGCTTCCAGGTGGACGGCAAGTCGTACGCGCTGCCGTTCTCCATGGGGGTCGTCGGCTTCTGGTACAACAAGTCGCTGTTCGAGAAGGCGGGGATCACCGGGACCCCGGCCACGATGGAGGAGCTGTACGCCGACATCGCCAAGCTCCAGGACGCCGGCATCACGCCCGCGTCCGTGGGCGCAGGCGACAAGTGGCCCGCCGCGCACTACTGGTACTACAACGTGGTCCGCCAGTGCTCCGCGGACACCCTCGACGCCGCGATCAAGGACGTCGACTACTCGGACCCGTGCTTCGTCAAGGCGGGCGAGACCCTGGACGAGCTGATCGCCAAGGAGCCGTTCAACAAGGGCTTCCTCACCACCCCGGCGCAGTCCGGCCCGACGTCCGCGTCCGGCCTGCTCGCCACCGGCAAGGTCGCGATGGAGCTGGCCGGCCACTGGGAGCCCGGCGTCATGCAGGGGCTCACGGACGGCGGCAAGGGCCTCGGGGAGGACACCGGCTGGTTCCCCTACCCGTCGATCGAGGGCCAGCAGGGCACCGACGGTGCGCAGATGGGCGGCGGCGACGCGTGGGCCGTCTCGAAGGACGCGCCGGACGTCGCGGTCGAGTTCGCCCAGTACCTGCTGAGCGACGAGGTCCAGCAGGGCTTCGCCGAGAAGGACATGGGCCTGCCGACGAACCCGGCGGCGTCCTCGTCGGTCTCCGACCCGGCGCTGGCCGAGCTGCTCTCGGTCCGCGACTCCGCCCCGTCGATCCAGCTCTACCTGGACACCCTGCTCGGGGCGTCCGTCGGCGGTGCCATGAACGACGCGATCGCGCTGCAGTTCGCCGGCAAGGCGACGCCGCAGGACGTCGTCGACGCGGTGCAGTCCGCGGCCGAAGCGGACCAGTGACCGGCCGATGACGGACACCGTCCGCCGGTCCGCCGACCGTGCCCAGGC